>NZ_JBFTSF010000023.1:0-41436 GCF_056399905.1 Cupriavidus sp. 01L46 | reverse complement strand
TTGTTCGCTAACAGCATCCGTCCAGCGCGAACCCGCTTTCTGGTCGCTTCGTCCATCTTCCCTGCCATGCAATCGACTCCCGATCAACGCCTTGATCAGATAACGCGTCAGACTCGAATCGGTTGTCATGATTTATACAAGTCTCAATAGGGTCGCGAGTCGTACTTCCTCTTCAGCATGCTGATGCCCAGTATGATTTACGAGTCGTCGTCCGCAACGTCGCTCAATAGCTTTTTGCACGGCGTGTGGATAATTCGGCTTCGAGGGTGCGCCTTGTGAGTGTGCCGTTGCCGATCAGCATGACGGACAACGCGACTGCCAACGTCTTCATGTGCTCGCCCTTCTTCCTGTTTACGGTGACTCATCCACGGAGCGGATATCGTGGAGGCCCTTAGTGTTACCTTTCGAGTTTTCTTACTGGGATACCTGACTGGCGGTCTCGTCGCGATTTTCTGGGGTCAGCCTACCGATGGCACGCGAAGCCGCAACAACAATGCCACAGCCAATCAAGGCAATCCCCAGAATCAATTGCAGACCTGCAACGGGAATACTGGCACGCAGTTGGAACGCTGCGAAGAAGCAGACTACGGCGTTCACTCCATACAGAAGAGCAAGTAGGTTTTCGTGCTCCCGCGCTGCCAACGCTGGCGGGGAGCATTCACAGATTCAAGTCGACCAGATTGAAGCTCGCCCAAAGCAACCATGGAGCGCTGGTTGCCGGCCCATCCGGGGTGACAACTCGTTCGCTGTTCTGTTGAGCGGTATGTTTCATGCCTGTTCCTATGCTGACGTCAAGATGCCTATGGAGCGGGAAGCGGCGAGCTATCCGAGTGACCCGACATTTGGCCTGCCAAGCGGTGCGGCCCTGCGATATTGCAGGGTGAGCATGATTACCCCCAGCAGACCGGCGATGATGCCCGCCAGCATCCCCAGGTACCCAAGCCGGTCCAGGAGCACGCCCGCCAGTATGGGCATCACCATCCGCGTCAAGGCGAACAGGCTGGACTGAATGCCATAGTCAAGCGCGGTCAAGCCCGGGCGGGTGTGGTACATCATCAGGCCGAACAGCAAGCCGGCGGAGGCCCCCACTTGAGGATCGCCGGAATGCCGGCGCGCTGGAACAGCCCGATGGCTGTACCGGACCAACCATGCTGTCGCATCACCAGCGGCAGGCCCAGGTACAGGTAGATGACCGGCGCGGTCAGGACGAGATTCAGCCACAACAAAGCAGTGTTGATTGGTGATGCCGCGCACCCCATGGTGCCATTCCATGGCCAAGGCATGAATTGCGCGCTCGAAAATGCGGCTTCGCTTGTCGCAAATCTTCAGCAGCATTCCGCAAATTTCGGGGCGGCGCCGAGCGCCTATGCCATCCAGGCTATGGCGCTGGAGAACTACGTTGAAATGCGCCAGCGCGTCAGCACGGCCGACATCTGCTAGAGCGGGAACTGGCGGCATGGCACGCTATCCGACCCGGTTTGTGCCCCGTTACAGCATGGTGACCTTCAGTGGCTTGCCCTATGCGCTCACCTACGAGCGCGGCAAGATTCAAGCTGGGATACTTCGGCAGAGCATTGCGGGGTGCAACTCGTTCGACCAAGTCAACCTGGCCGCAGTGGAACACAATGTGCTGGAGTGCCTCGACGCACTGCCGGTTACAAGGAACGCTGCACATGAAAGGTGAGGCACTCTCCGCACTTCATCGACATGGTCATCCATAGGCGGGACTTTCACGACAGGAACTTGAGCGCGAATACTCCCTGAGCTCTGTCGCGCCCGAGTTCAAGACGGTACTAGAGGAGTACCGACGCCTGAGCTGGATACTGTCCATGCCCTCCCCACGCCAGCGATACTGCGCTCAAGCACTCGCCCACATAGATGGACAAGAAAATGCCGGCTGCTGCCGGATTCCAGTGGAGTGCACTGGAATGAAAAAAGGGGCCGAAGCCCCTTTTTTCAAAGACCCACGGACTTCGATGGAAGTCCGCGGGCATCATATCTGGAGCGGGAGACGAGGCTCGAACTCGCGACCTCAACCTTGGCAAGGTTGCGCTCTACCAACTGAGCTACTACCGCTTTTTGGCTCCCCGACCTGGGCTCGAACCAGGGACCTACGGATTAACAGTCCGGCGCTCTACCAACTGAGCTATCGGGGAACAAGTTCCGTCTCAATCGAAACGGAGGCCGGATTGTACAACAGCCTTTTGCGTTTTTGAATAGTTTTTTTCGCTCAGCGTGGATCGGCTGCGATTGGCTTGCTTCTCGCTCGCTTCTCGCGCCTCTCGCAGTTGCCGCCTCAAGCGCTGAGGTGCCGCAAGTCGAGCACGCGCTGCGCCTTGCCCGTGGCGGTGGTCTTGATCTCGCCGGCATTCAGGACGCGCACGGCCGTGGAAACGCCGATCATCGTCTTCACCCGGTGCTGCAGCTCACGTGCCAGCTGCGCGCGCTCGCTTTCGGCCAGCGAGGCGCAGATCTCCGCGCGCACCTCCACCGACACGGACAGCGAATCCATATGCCCGTCGCGCGTGATGCACAGCTGGTAGTTGCCGCTCAGCCGGGCAATGCCGAGAATCAGCTCCTCGACCTGGCTCGGAAACACGTTGACGCCGCGAATGATCAGCATGTCGTCGGAGCGGCCCGTGATCTTCGCCAGCCTGCGCATCGAGCGCGATGTCGGCGCCAACAGCGCGGTCAGGTCGCGCGTGCGGTAACGGATCATCGGCATGGCTTCCTTCGAGAGCGAGGTGAATACCAGTTCGCCGTGGCTGCCGTCGGGCAGCACTTCGCCGGTGACCGGATCGATGATCTCGGGATAGAAATGGTCCTCCCAGACCACCGGGCCGTCCTTGCTTTCAATGCACTCGGACGCCACGCCCGGGCCCATGATCTCCGAGAGGCCGTAGATGTCGACGGCCTGGATGCCCGCCCGGGTCTCGATCTCGCCGCGCATGCCCTGAGTCCACGGCTCCGCGCCGAAGATGCCGATCTTCAGCGACGACTCCGCCGGGCTCATGCCCTGGCGTGCCATCTCGTCGATCAGGTTGAGCATGTAGGACGGCGTGACGAGAATGATCGACGGCTCGAAATCGCGGATGAGCTGTACCTGTTTCTCGGTCTGCCCGCCGGACATGGGCACGACCATGCAGCCGAGCCGCTCGGCGCCGTAATGAATGCCGAGGCCGCCGGTGAACAGGCCATAGCCAAACGCGTTGTGCAGCGTGTCGCCACGCCGGCCGCCCGCCGCACGGATCGAGCGCGCCGTCACGTTGGCCCATGTGTCGATGTCCTTCGCGGTATAGCCCACCACGGTTGGCTTGCCGGTCGTGCCGCTCGATGCGTGCACGCGCACCACCTCGTCCTTTGGCACGGCAAACAACCCGAACGGATAGTTGTCGCGCAGGTCTTGCTTGGTCGTGGTTGGGAACTTCGCCAGGTCGGATAGCTGGCGCAGGTCGTCCGGATGCACCCCGGCAGCGTCGAAAGCGCGGCGGTAGTGCGCCACATTGTCATAGGCATGCCGCAGCGACCATTTGAGGCGCGCCAGTTGCAGCGCCTGGAGTTCGTCGCGGCTCGCTAGTTCGATGGCTTCGAGTTCACCCGGTTGAGGAATTGGCTGGACCACGGTTGTCTCCTGAGAATGACGCGGCAAAATAGGAATGAACGGTGGCGGGAATGGGGGCGCCACGCGGCAGCCTGCCAACCTGGTCATGCGCGTCAACGGTCTTCGCCGTCATGCCGCCCAGGTTGGCAACGTGCCTGCTTACTTATGGGTAGTGCTGGATACGCAGTCGTTCAGGTGCGCTGCGGCACATGCCGCCGGCTTTGCACGACGCGGAAACGGTTGGCAACAAAGGCCGTGTCGGCAAGGCTCGCGTTGGCCGCGGGATTGGCGCCGGTGGCGTGGAAGTCGGAGAACGCCGCCGACTGGTTCACGAAGACGCCGCCCGTGAGGTTGACCGACAGCGCAACGCCGCCGGACACCGCAGCCTCGTCGGCGGCATCGAGCACCTGTTCGTCCGTGCTGTAGACCGACAGCGTCAGGGCGCCGCGCGTGCGAGCGATGCGCGCGGCGAGTTCCAGCGAATGCCGGGTGGAATCGGTGGCAATCACAAACGCAATCGGGCCGAACCATTCCTGCGCAAACGTATCCTCGTCGCGCTGGGCATCGAGCTTCAGCAGGACCGGCGTGCTGACGCTGGCTTCCGGGTAGGCCGGATGCACCAGGCGCTGGCTGGCAAGGAGCGGCACGCCCAGCTTGGTCACCTGCTCGATCCGCTCAAGCACGCCCTTGTTCTGGATCGCACCGATCAGCTCCACGGCCTTGGCCGGATCGCTAGTCAGCTTTTGCACGGCATCGGCGATGGACTGCGCCACCACCTCGAACGGGACCGTGCCTTGCGCCGTCTTGATGCCATCGCACGACACGTAGATATTCTGCGGCGCGGTGCACATCTGGCCCGAGTACAGCGCGAGCGAGAACGCGATATTGCGCGACACCGCCTTCAGTTCGTCCGCCGAGTCGATCACGATCTGGTTGACGCCCGCCTTCTCGGTATATACCTGCGCCTGCAGCGCGTGTGCCTCCAGCCAGTCGCCGTTGGCGGTGCTGCCGGTGAAGTCGATCAGCCGGATTTCATCACGCGTGGCCAGCGACTGCACCAGCGCGCCGTCATTGGGTGCGGTGGCCAGGAGGGTCACGACGTTCGGATCGAAGCCGGCCTCCTCCAGCACCTGCCGCGCGATACGCACGGTGATGGCCAGCGGCAGGATCGCGGCGGGATGCGGCTTGACGATGACGGCATTGCCGGTGGCCAGGTCCGCGAACAGGCCGGGATAGCTGTTCCAGGTGGGAAACGTGCAGCAGCCGATCACCAGCCCGATCCCACGCGGCACGACGGTAAAGCGCTTTTCCATGGCGAGCGGCGGATTCTTGCCTTGCGGCTTTTCCCAGTACGCCGTCTCCGGAATGCCGCGCATGGCATCCCACGCGTAAGTGATTGCCTCCAGCGCGCGGTCCTGGGCATGCGGGCCGCCGGCCTGGAATGCCATCATGAACGCCTGCCCGGTGGTATGCATGACGCTGTGCGCAATCTCGAAGCTCGCCTGGTTCAACCGCGCCAGGATCTCCAGGCTCACGCCGACCCAGGCCTTCGGGCCGGCCTTGCGGTATTGCAGCTGTGCCGCTTGCGCCGCCGCGATCAGCGCGTCCGGCTCTGCGTTGGGATAGCCGATGTTCAGCGCGAAGCCGAATGGCGAATGTTCCGCGCCGACCGTGCCGCCGCTGCCGGCTTGCTCGAGCACGAAGGGCTGTCCGAGCTGCGCCTTGAATGCCGCCTCGCCGTCGGCGGCAGCGGTTTCGCCGTAGGTGCGCGGGCTGGGCATCTCATTGAAGGGGCTCCAGTAGCCTCGGGTCCGGATGGCGTCCAGGGCGTGGGCAAGTGTCTTCTCGTGTTTGTCAAACAGGGCGTGATTCATTGCGGGGGCCGTATTTCTTTAAAGGATTGCGGTACTGCACTTGCTGTGCGTCGATTTACCGTTCATTTACCGTTCGTCGTAGCTGACGACAACCCGGTCGGAGACCGGATGGCATTGGCAGGTCAGCACGAAGCCGTCGTCGATCTCGTGCTGCTCCAGTGTGTAGTTCTTTTCCATCTTGACTTCGCCTTCCAGGACCTTGGCCCGGCACGTGCAGCACACGCCGCCCTTGCAGGCATAGGGCAATGCAAGGCCAGCCTTCAGGCCAACGTCCAGCACGCTGACGCCCACGTACGGCAGCCGCAGCTTGCGCTTCTTGCCGTCGATGATCAGCTCCAGATCCGCGGCCGGCGTGTCGTCGGTGATCTCGATCGGTGGCACGCCCGCTTGCGGCAGCGGCGTGCCGAAGCGCTCCACGTGCACCTTCCCGGGCGCCACGCCGGCGGCCTTGAGCGCGGCCTCGGCGGCGTCCATCATCGGGCCGGGGCCACAGATGAAGGCTTCGTCGATCTCTGCGGCGGGCACGAGCGTGGCCAGGAAGGCCTCGCATTTCGCCTGATCCAGCACGCCGTTGAACAGCTCGACCTCTTGCAGATCATCGGACAACACGTGATACAGCGAGAACCGGCTCATGAAGCGATTCTTGAGGTCTTCGAGCTCCTCGGCAAACATGATCGCGTCGACGCTGCGGTTGCCATACACCAGTGTGAAACGGCTGGTCGGCTCCGTCTCCAGCGTGGTCTTGATGATCGCGAGCACTGGCGTGATGCCCGAGCCGCCCGCGAACGCCACGTAGGACCGCGACAGCTCGGCGTTCAGGTGGGTGAAGAAGCGGCCGTCGGGCGTCATCACCTCGATCTCGTGGCCGGGCTGCAGCGTGTCGAAGGCGAAATTGGAGAATCTGCCGCCGCGTACCCGCTTGATGCCGATGCGCAGCTCGCCATCGCGGTCATAGTCGGTGACGCCCACGCAGATCGAATATGAACGGCGGGTTTCCTCGCCATCGAGATGCGCCTTGAGCGTGACGAATTGCCCTTGCGTGAAACGATATGCGTCGCGCAGGGCCTCCGGCACCTCGAACGAGACGGTCACCGCATCGGCGGTCTCGGGCCGTACCTCGCGGATACGCAGCGGATGAAATTGCGGTGTCGCCATGTTGTCGGTCCAGGTCGGTACGGTTGTCGGTACGGTTGTCAGTACGGTTTGAAGTAATCGAACGGCTCGCGGCAATCGATGCAGCGGTACAGTGCCTTGCAGGCCGTCGAGCCGAACTGCGCCAGGCGTTCGGTGTGCACGGAGCCGCATTGCGGGCATGCTGGCCGGTCGTGCGTTGCCGTGCGCGGCACGAAGCGGATGGTCTTTTCTTGCGGCGCGTGGCCGCTGCCGCAGTTGCCCATCGGGGGCGCGATGCCGTATTGCCGCAGCTTGCCGCGCGCTTCGCTGGTCATCCAGTCGGTGGTCCAGGCCGGGGCGAGCACGGTGACAACGCGATGGGAAAGGATCCCCGCGGCGTTCAAGGCCTGCTCGATGTCCTCGGCAATCTGCGACATGGCAGGGCAGCCCGAATAGGTAGGCGTGATGACGGCTTCGAGCACGCCATCATCGCCGCGGCGCACGTCCCGCAGGATGCCCAGTTCGCGAATCGACACCACCGGGATTTCCGGGTCGGGTACGGCTTCGAGCACGGTCCAGGCGCGCTCCAGCGTGGCGTCGGACTCCATCAACGTGTCAGCAGCGTTCATCTTGATCTACCAGGTGGCGCCGGGATGCTGGCGCGCAAGGCTCTGCATTTCGGAAAGCAGGTAGCCCATGTGCTCCGAGTGCTCGCCGTGCTTGCCGGTGGTGACGTGCTTCGCCTCCGACGGCAACGTGAGCGTGGCCAGCGCCACTGTGGCGGCGACGTCTGCCTGCCAGGCGGGCTGAAGGTCCGCCATCAAGGGACCGATGCCGGCCGCTGCCACCGCGGTCTCCACCGCATCGGCCGCGAAGAACTCACGGGTGTACGGCATCAGGTAATCCAGTGCCGCCTGCGCGCGCCGGTGCGACTCCTCGGTGCCATCGCCAAAGCGGATCAGCCAGTCGGCGGCGTGGGTCAGGTGATAGCGGGTTTCCTTCAGCGACTTGGCAGCGATGGCCGCCAGATGCGTGTCGGTGGACGATTGCAATGCCGTCCACAGGTGGCCCATCAGCGCGGAATACAGGAAGTTGCGCGTGATCGTGACCGCATAGTCGCGCTCGGCGCGTGCCGTGCCGGCAAGCGGCCCGAAGTGGGGCAACTCCACCAAGGTGTAGTTGGCAAACTCGCGCTCGGCGCGGAAGTAAGCGTAGCTGTCTTCGGTTTTCCGTGTGCCGTTCAGCGCTTCGTCAAGGGTAGCTGCGTGCGAATACAGCAGGCGTGCCTGGCCGATCAGGTCCAGGCTGATGTTCGCCAGCGCGATGTCTTCCTCGAGCGCCGGGCCCTGGCTGCACCACTCGCTGTTGCGCTGGCCGAGGATAAGCGCGTTATCGGCCAGGCGCAGCACGTACGACAAATGTTGGGGCGTTGTCATGTTCTGGGTCCCGCCTTACATGTGGTCGACTTCGGGGGGGAGCACGAAGAACGTCGGGTGGCGATAGATCTTGTCGCCAGCCGGCTCGAAGAACGACTCCTTGTCCGCCGGGTCCGACGCCGTGATCATGGCCGACGGCACCACCCAGATGCTCACGCCTTCCTGGCGGCGCGTATAGACGTCGCGGGCCATGCGCAGTGCGCCGCTGGCGTCAGGCGCGTGCAGGCTGCCGCAATGCTTGTGGTCAAGGCCCTGCTTGCTACGCACGAACACTTCCCAGATTGGCCATTCCTTGTTCATCTTTGTCTCCTGTTCAAGCAGCTTGTTTGCGGGCGCGGGCGGTCTGTTTCTCGGCATGCGCCAGCGCGGCTTCGCGCACCCAGGCGCCATCGTCGTGCGCCTTCACCCGGGTGGCGAGGCGCTCCTTGTTGCAAGGCCCGTCGCCATTGACCACGCGCCAGAATTCTTCCCAGTCGATCGCGCCGTAGTCGTGCGCACCGCGCGCCTCGTTCCACTTCAGGTCCGGATCGGGCAGCGTCACGCCGAGGATCTTGGCTTGCTCGACCGTCGCGTCGACAAACTTCTGGCGCAGGTCGTCGTTGGAGATCCGCTTGATGCCCCACTTGAACGACTGGCCGCTATGGATGGAGTCCTTGTCGCTGGGACCGAACATCATCAGCACCGGCCACCACCAGCGGTTCACCGACTCTTGCACCATGTCCTTCTGGGCCTGCGTGCCCTTCATCATCGACAGCAGCGCATCGAAGCCCTGGCGCTGATGGAAGGACTCCTCCTTGCAGATGCGGATCATGGCGCGCGCGTACGGGCCGTAAGTGCAGCGGCACAGCGGGATCTGGTTCATGATCGCCGCGCCATCCACCAGCCAGCCGATCACGCCCACGTCCGCCCAGGTGGGCGTGGGGTAATTGAAGATGCTCGAATACTTGGCCTTGCCAGCGTGCAAGGCATCGACCAGCTGGTCGCGCGACACGCCCATCGTTTCGGCCGCGCTGTAGAGGTACAGGCCATGGCCGCCCTCGTCCTGCACCTTGGCGAGCAGGATGGCCTTGCGCTTGAGGCTCGGCGCCCGGCTGATCCAGTTGCCCTCGGGCTGCATGCCGATGATCTCGGAATGCGCGTGCTGCGAGATCTGCCGGATCAAGGTCTTGCGGTATGCGTCTGGCATCCAGTCCTGCGCCTCGATCTTGCCGTCGGCGTCCATGACCGCGTCGAAATGCGCCTGCTCCGGCGAGACGTCGGCTTGCACCGTTTCGAGCGGCTGGGCGTTGCCCGGGATATCCAGTGATTGGGTGTACATGGCGTTTTCCTGTGGACCGATGCCGCAGTATATTTATAAACCGACCGTCCGGTTGATTTATTATTTAGATCGACAAACAAAACTGATAGTTACATAGCCTGAGTTGTGAAGGACTGGCCGGCTGAGGAAAAAAGTTGTGACGAGCGAAGCATATTCACTCCGGCATGCAGCATCGGGCAGGCCAGCCTCCCTGCCGGGAATCCGGCGCACGGCCAGCGCCCCTTGATGGCGCACCCAGGCAGTAGAATGGAAATTTGCCCCCGGGGAAGAAAGTGTGCGTGAAGCGCGAGCTTGCTGCGATTGGCATCGCTGCTGTACTGACTGGCACCCAGGTGGTGTGGGCCGCGACTGACGCGTCAATTTCGTCCGAATCGTCCGAAAGGCCGCTGCCGGCCCAGGCGCCGCCATCGGCGGGCACGGCAAATTGCTGGGGAACGCTCTGGTCTCGCCCGAATGCGAAAGTGCAGATGGAGGCGGACGGCACCATGCCGATGTCCATGATGACGGTCCAGGAGCTGCTGGAAAATACGCCGGCGGGATGCCAGGCGATCATCAATATTCACTCGAAGAGCGCGCTGGCAGCGCTGATGGGGCCGCCGGTCATTGCGGACCAGCGCGACCTGGTCAGCATCTCGCCGCTCGCTGGGCCATCGGCGGTTCGCGTCGAAATCCATGCAGAGATCAATGCGAGAGCGCGCTATGCCCGGCTCTATGGCACATCGACAAGCGTGGGCGAAGGTGTGGTCAACTATGCCGGCGCAGATCTGCGCGAGGGCACGACACTTGGCGGCGTGACGGTCAACTCCAGCTTGACGCTCAAGATCTATGCGCGCGGAACGGATGAGGAGGTGGGCGAACTGCGCGCTCCGCACGCCACGATCACCATCAGCTCGCGCCACGTCGGACGGCGCCGCATGATCGAAACCGCGCTGGGCCGCAAGGATTGCATACCGATCACTTACGAAAAACATTCCTCGCTTGGGCCGGCGCAGCTAGTCGATACGCTGATCATGACGACGCCTTCGGTCATGCAGATCACGGATTGGTATTGCCCAAGCGAGCGCTTCGTGCTTCGTACGGAAGTACGGGAGCAGGGCAAGGTCCAACGCATCGATACGACAGCAATCATGCCGGCCGGAGAGGCACCCTGAATTCCGCTCGGGGATCAGGCAGCACAGGAAGGACTGCGGCGCTGCATTACCCTGGGCTGCGTCATGGCCCGCGGTGCCGGGGACAAGCCAACCCGGTTCGTCAAAGAAAAAACCCGCCGGTTTGGCGGGTTTTTCCAGGCGCACGGCATCAACCGCCGCGCGGCGAGACGGCTCAGGTCCCGGCGGCGGAGGCCGGCGCTGCCTTCTTGGTGTGCTTCTTATGCGACTTCTTCGCCTTCGAATCCGTCAGGTTGGCACGCGAACTCTTGTTTGCGCCCTGGGTATACGGGTCAAACTTGTCGCCAGCCTTGGCCCCGTCGGTATAAGGGTCGGCCTTGCCTGCCTTGGCGCCATCGGTGTACGGGTCTGCCTTGCCAGCCTTGGCGCCCTGGGTGTAGGGATCAACCTTGCCGGTGCCTTGCGCCTGAGCGGCGATGGATGCTGCGCCAAGGCACAGCGCGAAAGCGGTAGCGACAATCTTCTTCATGACATTTCCTTGGAAGGCCACCTCCCGGGCAGCCGTGGACACGCGAACATTGAGCTAGCCTGACCGACCAGCTCTCCACTAAACGCATCGTATTAAGCGTCCGTTGACTTGGCATTCAAACTTCTTTTCCCAAAATTGGAGCCATTTGAATGGAGCCAATGACGAGGTGAACGCGGAACCCCTTTTTGCGGCCTTGGCGGATCGGGCGTTCCGGCATCGATGCCCACATGCCGTCTAGCGGTGCCGGAACACCGCCGCCCTTCTCTCCAAAAACGCGTTCATCCCCTCCTTCAGATCCTCCGTGGCAAACAGCGCATGCAACTGCCGCCGCTCGAACAGGATTCCCTCGGACAGCGATGACTCGTAGGCGCGGTTGATCGCCTCCTTGACCGCCATCATCGACGGCAGCGAAAAACCGGCAATCGTCTGCGCCGCCGCCATCGCTTCATCCATCAACCGCCCGGCCGCCACCACCCGCGATACCAGCCCGCTGCGCTCCGCTTCATCCGCGCCCATGTTGCGCGCCGTCATGCACATGTCCATGGCTTTCGCCTTGGAGATGGCGCGCGGCAGGCGCTGCGTGCCGCCCGCGCCGGGGATGACCGCGAGCTTCAGTTCCGGCAGGCCGAACACCGCGTTGTCCGCCGCGATGACAATGTCGCAGGCCATGGCCAGCTCGCAGCCACCGCCAAGCGCGTAGCCAGCCACCGCGGCGATCACGGGCTTGCGCACATTGCGCAGCGTCTCCCAGTTGCGCGTGATGTAGTTGGACTTGAACACGTCCATATAGTCCCAGCCGCGCATGGCTGCGATGTCCGCGCCGGCGGCGAAGGCCTTGGCGTTGCCGGTGATCACGATGGCGCCAACGCCGTCGTCCTGGTCACACGCCAGCAGCGCCAGGCCGAGCGCATCCATCAGCGCATCGTTGAGCGCGTTCATCTGCCGGGGGCGATTGAGCCGGATCACGGCGACGCGGCCGGCCATCTCCAGCAGGACCAGGTTCTCGTCGATCGCAGGCGTGGCTTCATGCGCGGTCATTGGACGTTCCCTCCCCTTGCCCGCTCTCGCGAAGTTGCTCCCGCAGCCTGAATTTCTGGATCTTGCCCGCTGGCGTCGACGGCAGCGCGGCCTGCACGACCAGCCGCTCGGGGATGTATTGCGCGGCCATCTTCTGCGCCTTGAGAAAATCCACCATCGCGGCCATGTCGAATGCCTGGCCGTCGCGGGTCACGACGAAGGCGCAGGCGCGCTCGCCAAGGCGCTCGTCGGGATAGGCGACGATGGCCACCTGCGCGACGGCCGGATGCCGGTACAGCAGGGTTTCGATTTCAACCACGGGGATGTTCTCGCCGCCGCGGATGATGACGTCCTTGCTGCGGCCGTCGATGCGGATGTAGCCGCGCGCGTCGATGCGGGCCAGGTCGCCGGTGTCGAACCAGCCGTCGGCGTCGGTGTCGTTCAGGTGGGGACGGCGCAGGTAGCCGCCGAAATTGGAGCAGGAGCGCACCAGCAGGCGGCCGCTGGCGCCCACCGGCAACGCCGCGCCCGCTGCGTCGACCACGCGCACTTCCACGCCGGGCAACGGGCATCCGTCGGTGCTGGCGGCGCGCGCATCGTCATCCTCGAGCCGGGTGGTGGTCACAGCGCCCATTTCCGACATGCCCCAGGCGGAGATCACCTTGGCGCCCAGCGCGCCGCGCGCCAGCTCCACCAGTGCGCCGGGGATAGGTGCGCCGGCGCACAGGAAGGCGCGCAGCGTGGGCACGGCGCTGCCGGTCTCGGTGACCGTGCGGGCCAGGTCGGTGAGGAACGGCGTGGAGGCCATGGTGAAGGTAACGCCCTCCTGCCGGATCAACGCTACGGCCTTGCCCGGCTCCCAGATGTCTTGCAGCACCACGCTCGCGCCCAGCATGACCGGCATCATCAGGCCGTACATGAAGCCGGTCTGGTGCGCCATGGGCGAGGCCATCAGGATCACGTCGCCCGCACCCAGGCGCAGGCGTTCGGCGTACGTGACGATGTTGGCCATGAGCGTGTTGGACGAATGCAGCACGCCCTTCGGCTCGCCGGTGGTGCCGGAGGTGTAGATGAGCTGGGTGATGTCATCCGGGCCGGGGCGATGGCCAGCCGCCAGGTCCGGCGCGCCGGCACCGGCCAGCAAGGCCTCGAACGAATCGGGCCCGGCGCCGCCGATCACGGCCACATGCTGCAGGTCGGGCAGTGCCTGGCGCAGGCCATCGAACATGGCTTCGTAGTCAAACCCGCGAAAGCGCTTTGGAATCACCACGACCTTGCTGCATGCGTGCCGGAGCATGAACGACAACTCGCGCTCGCGCAGGATCGGCATCAGCGGATTGAGCACCGCGCCAAGGCGCGCGCAGGCGAGGTAGAGCGCGGTGAACTCCCACCAGTTGGGCAACTGGCAGGACACGACATCGTTGGCGCCAACACCCAGCCTGGCGAGGCCCGCGGCGATGCGCCCGGCCCGCCCGGCCAGCTCCCAGTACGTCAGGCGCGTGGTCGTGCCGCTCTCCACCTGCAATGCGCTCAACGCAACCTTGTCGGGGCAACGGGCCACGCAGTCGTCCAGCGCATCGTTGATGGTGCGCTCTGGCCACAGGCCTTGCGCAACGCTGGACGCGCGGCGCGGGGGCAGCAGGATGGCGTCGAATTCCATGGCGTGTCTCCTTGTTGTTGTCGGTTTGGCCTGGCTTGCCGGGCTTGTGGTTCGGGCTTGCTAGCTGGCGAGATCAGGCCGGCACCGCATCCCGGCCCGCGCGGGTGCGGGCGATGATGGTCTTCATGATCTGCGCGGTGCCGTCGCCGATCTGGAAGCCGAGCACATCGCGCAGGCGCTGCTCCATCGGGCCGCGGTCGTAGCCGCCGTGGCCAAACGACAGCAGGCACTGGTGCACCACGTCGTAGGCCAGCTTGGGCGCCCACCATTTGCACATCGCGGCTTCGGCCGTGTGCGGCAGGTTGCGGTCTTTCAGCCAGAGCGTCTGCAGGCACAGCAGGCGCGCGGCAGTGACCTGCGTCTCGAAATCCGCCAACGGATGGGACACGCCCTGGAAGGCGGCCAGCGGCTTGCCGAAGGCCTGGCGCTCGGCCACGTATTCCCAGGTTTCCTCCAGGCTCGCCCTGGCCACCGCCAGTACCTGCAGGCCGATCAGCGCGCGGGAGAAATCGAAGCCCTGCATCACCTGCACAAAGCCCTCGCCTTCCTTGCCGAGCAGATGGCTGACGGGCACGCGCACGTTCTCGAAGAAGATCGAGCCGCGCCCGATCGCGCGCTGGCCGTGGCAGTCGAAGCGATTGGTGGTGATGCCGGGCAGGTCCATCGGCACCAGCAGCGCCGAGACGCCGCGCGCGCCCGCCTCCACGGAGCCGCTGCGCGCGAACACCACGGCGGCGTCGGCCTGGTCGGCAGCGGAGATGGAGGTCTTCTCGCCATTGAGCACGTAGTGGCCGCCGTCGCGCTCCATGCGCAGGCGCAGGTTGGCCGCGTCCGAGCCGCCGCGCGGCTCGGTCAGCGCGATGGCAAGCAGGGCTTCGCCTTGCGTCAGGCGCTGCAGCCATGGCCGCGCAATCTCCGGGGCGGCATGATGCGCCAGGATCTGCCCGTTCAGCGAGGCCAGCAGGTTGATGTAGGAAAGGCTCAGGTCCGCGCGCGCCACTTCTTCGTGGATCACGCCGGCCGCCAGGCAGCCCAGGCCCTGGCCACCGTATTGCTCGGGCAGCTCGGGGGCGATAAAGCCCATCTGGCCCATTTCGCGCATCAGCGCGCGGTCAAGCTCGCGAGTGCGGTCGCGCGCCAGGAAGCCGGGTGCGATACGTTCGGTGGCGAAGCGGCGGGCATGGTCGCCGAGCGCGGCCAGGTCTTCGTCGAGATAGGGGTTCATGGCGTCTCCAGGATGTCTTGCCGCATGGCGCGCCGATGCGATGCACCGCGCGGCCGCGTTGCTTGTGACAGCAACGGCGGCTATGGCGGCTTACGGCGGCTACGGCGGCTACGGCGGCTACGGCGGTTTACTTGGCGTACTTGCGGAAATCGGGCTTGCGCTTTTCCTGGAAGGCGGTGACGCCCTCGCGCGATTCCTCGGTGTCGTAATAGAGCTTGAGCGCGTACATGCCCATGCCGGCGATGCCGCTCTGGTGGGCCGTGTCCATGTTGAACGAGCGCTTGGCGATGGCCAGCGCGGTGGGGCTCTTTTCCATGATCTCGTCGCACCACTTCTGCACTTCGGCGTCGAGCTGTTCATGCGGGACGACAGCGTTGACGAGGCCCATGGCGAGGGCTTCGGCCGCCGGATAGCGGCGGCACATATACCAGATCTCGCGCGCTTTTTTCTCGCCCACCACGCGGGCCAGGAAGGCCGTGCCGTAGCCAGGATCGACCGAGCCGACCTTGGGGCCCACCTGCCCGAACACGGCCTTCTCGGAGGCGATGGTGAAGTCGCAGATCGTGCAGATGACATTGCCACCGCCAATGGCATAGCCCTGCACGCGGGCGATGACGGGCTTGGGCACGTCGCGGATGGCGTTGTGCAGCTCCTCCATCGGCAGGCCGATGGTGCCGCGGCCGTCGTACTGGCCTTCATGGGCGGACTGGTCGCCGCCGGTGCAGAAGGCTTTCTCGCCGGCGCCGGCGAGCACGATGGCGCCGATCTCCCGGTCATAGCCGGCGCGGTTGATGGCGTGGATCAGTTCGTCGCAGGTGCGCCCGCGGAAGGCGTTCATCTTCTCCGGGCGGTTGATGGTGATCCAGGCCGCGCCGTTGCGCACGTCGTAGAGGATGTCTTCGTAGTTCATGGTCGTTGTCTCCGTTGTCTTCGATGTCTTCGATATCGCCGCGGCCGGGTTCAGCCGTTCATGGTCAGGCCACCCGACACGCTCAGCACCTGGCCGGTGACGAAGGCCGCGTCGTCGCTGGCAAAGAACACGATGGCGCCGGGCAGGTCCTCCGGCTGGCCGATGCGGCCCAGCGGGATCGAGCGGGTGAAGGCTTCGATCAGCTTTTCCGGATTGCCTGCGCCTTGCTTGTAGTCCTCGAACAGCGCGGTATCGGTCGGGCCGGGGCACACCACGTTGACTGTGATGCCGTGACGGGCGTGCTCGCGGGCGATGGTCTTGGAGAACGACACCAGGCCGCCCTTGCACGCGGCGTAGACCGCCTCGCCGGAGGAACCCACACGCGCGGCGTCGGAGGCGATGTTGACGATGCGCCCGCGCTTGCGCTCCACCATGCCGGGCAGCACCGCGTGGTGCATGTGCAGCGCGCCGGTGAGGTTGATGGCGATCAGGCGGTCCCATTGCGCCGGCTCGGTCTTGGCAAAGGGCTTGAACACGTCCCAGCCGGCGTTGTTGACCAGCACGTCGATGGGGCCAAGCTGGCCGATGGTGGCCGCCACGGCGGTGTCGACGCTGGCGCGGTCCGTGATGTCGCACTGGAATGCTTCGGCGCGGCCGCCGTCTTCGCGGATGCGGGCGGCGACCTGCTGCGCTGCCGCCAGGTTCAGGTCGAGCACGGCCACGGCGGCGCCCTCCCGCGCAAAGCGCCGGCAGGTTGCGCCGCCGATGCCACCACCACCACCAGTCACGATGACCGTCTTGCCTTCGAGTCTTTGCACAGTGTTCTCCTTCGTGGTCCAGGGTGCTATCGTGCGACTGATAGGTCGCGCGCCAGCGGTTAAATACGTAAATATATTGACGTATACTAGGCGGGCAACTGAACCAATGCAAGTACGGTTTCTCAGGAATTTATGATGGTTAACCCCGATTTTGATGATGATCTTGCCCCAGCAGCGCGCATGGAAATGGCAAACAGGTTGTTCTTTCGCCTGTACCAATGCGCAAATATGTTGCATAAAACAGGGTCAAGGGCGGTCGAGGCCGAAGGCCTGACGACGCAGCAGTGGGCCGTGCTGGGCGCGCTGTCGCGGCCACAGGCGGCCGATGGCATGAGCGTGGGCGACCTGGCGCGCTACCTGATGGTGAGCCGGCAGAACCTGTCGGGACTGATCAGCCGCATGGAGCGCGACGGCCACCTGAGCATGGCGCCCGACGGGCGCGACCGGCGCTCGCGGCTGGTCACCATGACGGAGACCGGGCGCCATGTATGGCTGCGCCTGGCGCAGCCCAAGATCCGGGACTACTACGAGCGGGCGCTGACCGATTTTTCAACCGGCGACATCACCCACACGCTGCACTACCTGCTCAAGCTGCTGGAAAACATGAAGGGGCTGGATGCCGAAGGCGCCGCGACGGAGGACGGGCGGGAGTGAGGCGTGATGCGTGGGGGGGGATGACGCAAACCGGCCGCCAGCACCGGCTTGCGTTGTTGCGCATCATTGCGTCATTACGCTGTTGCCTTATTCAGCCTTGATGCCGCGTGCGCGGATCAGCTCGGCCCAGCTCGCGCTTTCCTGGCGGATGCGCGTGGCGAGCGCATCGGGCGTGCTGGCAACCGGCTCCATGCCCTGGCGCGCCAGTTCCTCGCGCACCGCCTTGCCGGCGAAGACTTCGCGCACGTCGGCATTCAGCGCCTCCACCACCGGCGCCGGCGTGGCGTGCGGCACCAGCAGCGCGTACCAGGAGCTGACCTCGATGCCGTGCACGCCCTGCTCCGCCAGCGACGGAATCGCGGGCGCGGCGGGCGAGCGTTTGGCCTGGGTCACGGCCAGCGCACGCAACGCGCCGGAGCGGATGAAGGGCGCCAGCGTGGGCAGCGTGCCGAACAGGATCGGCACCTGCCCGCCCACCACGTCGTTGAGCGCCTGCGTGGTGCCCTTATAGGGCACATGCAGCAGCGCGATGCCGGTCTGCTGGCGGAACAACTCGCCGGCCAGGTGCAGGCCGCTGCCCACGCCGGGGCTGGCATAACCAAGCGGCGGATTGGCGTGCTGTGCCAGCGCCACCAGCGCCTGCACGGAATTTGCGCGTACGGAAGGGTGCACCGCCAGCACATTGGGCGAACTTGCCAATAGCGAAACGGGAAGGAAGTCGCGCTCGACCTGATAAGACAGCGCCGGGAACAGCGTGGGGTTGATGGTCAGGTTGCCGGCCGGCGCCACCAGCAAGGTGCAGCCATCGCCCGCCGCGCGGCGCACCGCATCGATGCCGATATTGCCGTTGGCCCCGGGCTTGTTGTCCACCACCGCGGTCACGCCGCGCCGCTGGTGCAAACCCTGCGCGAGCGTGCGCGCGAGCAGGTCGGCCGGGCCAGCCGCCGGGAACGGCACGACAATGCGCAGCGCACTGCAGGCTGAGGCGGGTTGCGCGGCGCATGCCGCTGGTGCCGCGCCAACCCACAGGCTGGCGAACGCGAGGCAGGCAGCGGCGGGCCAGCGCAGTGCACGCCTGAGGTTGGTGTTGGGCTTCGGATGTCGCACGGTAGGCCTGCTAATGGTTGGCGTGACGGGAGCGATCCCTTGGTTTTGTTTTATATATAAAACCACAGATTGCTATTGAGACGAATGAAAATATAGCCGGCCCTCTCCCCGAATGAGACTAGGGTGAACCCTTGGTTTTTGGGCAGCAGGTTTCGCGCCTAAACTAAAGACGGCACCCCGTCAGGCGCACACCGTCCATGCCACGTCCGCGGCACGCGAACACCGCCGCAAGGGGGCAAAAGGGGGCTGCCGTGCAAGGCTTCCAGCTCACGCTATTTACCATCGAAAACCGCCGCCACCACGGCAAGCAGTTATCCCACTGGCTGCTGCAGATCCTGCGCGAGCTGCAGATCCGCGGCGCCACGCATATGGTCGCGGCCGAAGGCATCGGCCATGACCGCCGCTTTCACACCTGGCATTTCGTGGAGCTGGCCGACCGGCCGGAGGAGATCACCGTGATTGCCACGGAGGAGGAAGTGCAGCGGCTGTTCGACCGCCTCGCCCTGGAAGACGTCCAGGTGTTCTACGCCAAGACGCCGGTGGAGTTCGGCTTCCTCGGAAAAAGCAGCACGCCAGAGGCGCGGAGCCCCTGACCTGGCCGGGCCACGCGGCCGCACTCGGCCAGCGTGCGCCAATCAATCCATGCTGGCCGCCACGCTGGCGCCAGTGCTGCCGCGCAAGGTGGCCTCCGGCAGACGCGCCACCAGGAAGGGCGCCACCAGCGACACAGCGGCGCTGAGCAGGAACAGCGTACGGAACGCCACCTCGGCCGCCGCCCGCACCGCGCCTGCATCGGCCGAGGCGCCCGCGTCGCCGCCCACCATGGCGCGGTGGAACATGCTCATCAGGACGTCCTCGCCACCGGCCAGGTCCGCTATTCCCATGTCGCCACGGCGCAGCAGCGCGATCAGCACGGTGGTCAGCACCGCCACGCCGACCGCGCCGCCGAGCATGCGCGAGAACGCGGTCAGCGCCGTGGCCACCCCTACCTGATGCGCTGGCACCGCGTTCTGGGTAGCGACCAAGCCACTCGGCAACTGCAGCCCGATGGCCAGGCCGAGGATCACCATCACCAGCGCGGTCAGCAGGACCGCATGCGGATCGACGAAGGCCAGCGCAACAATCGCCAGCGGGGCAACCAGCGAACCCACCAGCTGCAGCGGCTTGTAACGGCCGCTGCGCGTCATCAGCCGGCCCGAGACAAACGCGCCAAACGGGATGGACAGCGTCAGCGGCACCAGCCGCAGCGCGGCGCTATCGGCCTGCACGCCGCCCACCACCTGGAAACGCAGCGGCAGCAGCACGGACATGGCGATCAGCTGGAAGAAGCACAGGAACAGCGTGATGCAGCAGATCGCGACCGTCGGCACGCGCAGCATGTCCAGCGGGATCATCGGGTCCGCCACCCGGCGCTCTTGCCACACGAACAGCACCATGGCGGCCACCCCGGCCACCAGCAGGCCAAGCGTTTGCGGCGTCGCGGCCGACTGCCCCTGCCCGAGCCGGGTCAGGAACACCAGCACGCCGGTCAGGCCGCCACCGAACAGCAGCGCGCCGACGTAGTCGATGCGATGGCGGCGCCCGCCCGCTGGCAGGTGCTTGAGCGCACGGCGGACCACCAGCAGCGCGATCAGCGCCAGCGGCAGATTGATCCAGAAAATCCAGCGCCACGACAGGTAATGCGCCAGGTAGCCGCCGATCACCGGGCCGGCCATGCTGGCCACGGCCCATACGCCGCTCACATAGCCCTGGTAGCGGCCACGGTCGCGCAGCGGCACCACATCGGCAATGGTGGCCTGCGACACCGAGATCAGGCCACCGCCGCCCAGCCCTTGCAGGACGCGCGCGATGATCAGTTGCGGCATGGTCTGCGCCAGCGCGCACGCGATCGAAGCCAGGAAGAACAACACGATGGCGAACGACAGGACCGAGCGCCGCCCGAGCAGATCCGAGAGCTTGCCGTAGATCGGCGTCACCACCGTGGAGGCCACCAGGTAGGCCGAGACCACCCAGGCCATCTCCTCGAAGCCATTAAGCTGCAGCGCGATCTCCGGCAGCACCACGGCCACGATCGATTGCTCCAGCGCGCCCAGCAGGATGGCCAGCATCAGCCCGAAAATGACCTGCATCACCGGCACCGGCGGAACCGGCGAGGGGACGGATGCCGCGTTGCCAGGTTTGCCGCCATCGCCCGCGGTCTCGGGGGCGGCGGAAGTGGCCGAAGCGCTCGCGGGTGACTGGGCGGGTGAAGGCGGAGCTGAAGCCGCCAGGAAGGGCGGCATGGAGGCGGCGGTCATGGGCTGAGGCAGAGAGGACGCTTGCGGCGAGGGACATGGAGTGCGGCGCCACCGCGAACGGGCGGCATCGCTCCTGTCTGTTTTTGTATACAAGGGCGCTATTGTAGGCCTAAGCCTTGCGCCTTGCAGCCGCCCCGGCGCCTTGCCGGGCTCCTGACCTGAATGCCGCCTGATCGACATTCAGGCGATATTCAAGCGACATTCAAGGCGGCATTGCCGGACTCAGAACGACTCCCAGTCGCCCGCGGCCATGGCCGGGCTGCCGGCGGCCGGGGTGCGCACGGCGCGGCGCGGCGCCGGTGCTACGGCGGCAGGCTTGGCCTGGCGCGCGGCGGGCAGTGCCTTGGAAGACAGCACAGGCTCGCGGCCCTGGCGCACCACCGGCGCGCGGGCCTTGCTAGGCAACACAGGCTCGCGGGTGGTGCGGACCGCGCCGGCACGTGGCGCCACGGCGGCCGGCCGGGCCGCCGGCTTGGCAGCACTTGCAGGTGCCACGCGCGCTGCCGGTGCAGCAGGTGTTGCATGCACCACCTGCACCGCCTGGGCAGCACGAGCGGCCGGAGCCGCCGGTTTGGCGGGAGTCGGGCGAGCCGCCGCCTGGCGGACCGGCGGGTGGCTCTTGCCACCTGCGGCCGTATGCGCCGCAGGGCGCCGCCCGGCGGCTGCCGGCGCCGCGCGCGCGGCCGATACCACTCGCGCAGGCGCAGCCGGTGCGGGCGCCCGTGCAACATGCGTTTGCGCCGGTGTCACCTGGAACCTGGATACATCGTCGACCAGCCCGGCGGCCTGCTGCTGCAGGCTCTCGGCGGCGGCGGCGGCTTGCTCGACCAGCGCGGCGTTCTGCTGCGTCACGCTTTCCATCTGGCTGATGGCGCGGTTGACCTGCTCGATGCCGGAGGATTGCTCCTCGCTGGCCGCGGCGATCTCGCCCATGATGTCGGTCACGCGCTTCACCGCCCCGACGATGTCGTCCATGGTGCGGCCAGCGTCCTCGACCTGTTTGGCGCCATGGGCCACCTGCCCCACCGAGCCATTGATCAGTTGGCCGATCTCCTTGGCCGCCGACGAAGACCGCTGGGCCAGGCTGCGCACCTCTGCGGCCACCACGCCAAAGCCACGTCCTTGCTCACCGGCGCGGGCAGCTTCCACGGCCGCGTTGAGCGCCAGGATATTGGTCTGGAAGGCAATCCCTTCGATCACACCGACGATGTCGGCGACCTTGGCCGACGATTGCGAAATATGCTGCATGGTCTCAACCACGCCGCGCACGGCGTTCCCGCCCGCCGTTGCCACGCCGGAAGCGCTGAGCGCCAGTTCGTTGGCGTGGCGTGCGTTGGCCGCGTTCTGCTTGACCGTCGAGGTGAGCTGCTCCATGGATGCCGCGGTCTGCTCCAGGGATGCCGCCTGCTCTTCCGTGCGCTGGGACAGGTCGGTATTGCCCTTGGCGATTTCGCGGGTCGCGCCGTCGATCGAGCGCGTCGCGCCCTGGATACCGTGCACCAGCGTTGCCAGCTGCCCGAAAGCGCGCTCCAGCGCACCCAGCATGCGGCCCATCTCGTCATCGCTGCTGGCGTGGATGACATAGGTCAGGTTGCCATGTGCGAGCGCTTGTGCCGCGTCCAGCGCCTGCCGCGCCGGGCGCGTGATCGAGCGCGTGATGCTGATGCCGAGGACGGCGGCCAGCGCGAGCGCGGCGGCAGCCAGACCCAGCAGCAGGTTGCGCCCCATCTCATAGCTGGCATTGGCCTCCAGCACGGCGGCAGCGGCCACCTTGCGCCCGCCGTCGGACAATTCGCTCAGCTTGTCGAAGTAAGGTGCCTGGGCCGCCGGCAGGGTCGCCACCAGCGCGCTGCGCGCGCTGTCGAACTCGCCGCCCTGCAACTGGCGCAGCACCGTGTCGAGCTGGGTGTCGTAAGCGTTGCGTGCCTCGATCAGGGCACGATAGGTTTCCTGGATCTCAGGCCTGGCGGACCTGGACAACCACTTCCCCAGTTCATCCAGCGTGCCGCGCATGTCCTGGCGCAGCGCGCCGATGCGCTCGGCGTTGCGGCGCACGGCGACCGGATCCTCATTCAGGGTGGCATCGCGCACCAGGATGCCGGCGCGCAGCGCAACTTGCTTGACACGCTCGATCTCCAGCACCTTGAACAGGCGCCCTTCCACTGTCAGGCGCATCGATTCGTTCATGGTGCGCAGGGACATCATGCCCAGCACGGCCACGGCAACCAGCAGCAGCGCCACGAGCGAAAACGCTACCGTCAGGCGCACCCCAATGCCAAAGTTTCGCAACCAACGCATCTTCCCGGCTCCTTTAACTCTTATCGCGCGCGCTTCATCCTCGCCCCGGACAGATTTCCGGAGCGACGCCGCATCGCGGGCTTAACGGCAGGGACAGGAGCAAGCTTGAGGGCTAAACAGCGACTTCCACAAAGAAGCGGAAAAAAGCGGGATTGAAAGGGAATATAAGGGGGAAAAGCCCGGCAATTCGAACGATTGGCCGGCTGCAACCTGTCGTCTAATGTCACCCATGCACTTCGAAGTGCCGCCTCCGGCGCTTGTCGCCGAGGGCGCACAACAAACAAAGTGGGCACACAAAAAAAGAAGCCCACGCGCGGGGTGCTCGTAGGCTTTCCAGGACTGCTTTAGAGCCGAAAGGCCCTGAAGCGAATATAAACCTGCTTACATGAGGTGTAAATCCAATTTCTATCAGGGATAACTCTGATAGCAAAAGTGCCGAAAGTGCCACGCAAGTGGCGAATACGCGGCATGGAATACATCGCAGCAGCAGGCCAGGGCCACCTTGTTGCCCGCAAACCCATGCCAGACAGGGAATGCGGGCGCGGGTGGCGTTGGGACTTGCCACGCAAGCGCAAATCAACGCATAGATCTGCAGCGTGATGCAATAGTTTTATTAGAGGAAAACCTCTACGCGAGACGCGCCCCCCAACCGTCAAGATTTGTAAGAAATTTTGTTACCCTCGCCGCTGAAGTATTCCCCTTCTCTTCTGGCGGCGTCGCCCGCCACAGCTTGCGGGGCAGCATCGGATCCACCGCCTGGACACAAACCAGGGCCGGTCCCGGCCCATGCCGCCTCGCCGTCCCGCGCCAGCACCGAGAGCGGATGTTTCATCCCCCGCCCAGCCCAGGCCGTGCCACAGCCGGCACCCAGCCACGCTGTCACACCCCATTTGCCCAGGCCCAGTTATTGGACCGTTGCCAGCCGCCAGAACCCGAGCGGGCTCTTCCGGAGAAGTTGTGAACAAGAAGGTAACCAGGATCGATCGCCCGAGCCGGAAACTGCAGCACCTGCAGCTCTCCACCCACAGCGCAAGTCGCAATCCTGTCGTCGTGCACCTATCGAACGGCATTCGGCTGCACGGCGTGATCATGGCGGCGGACAACTATATGGTGCTGCTGGCGGAGTCGGCGCAGGACCCGCTTGCGCAGATCGTCTACAAGCACTCCATCGCCGTGATCACGCCGGCTCACGCCCCCGAGGCCATGGCCAGCGTGCCCGGGGCGGAGACCTCGCCGGAATTTGTCAGCTTATATACACCGCGTACCCGCAAGCGCCGCTAGGCGTTGCCGAGGTCACGCCGCAGGCCCGGCGGGGCTTGTTTCACACCAAATCCGCCATTCGTTTTCAAACCATCGCAAAGATCACTCTAAATCTTTTCCGGCCCCAACCGATAACCCAAACAACGGTGGCACTTCTCGCCCAGCATTGCCTGGCAGCCAACGTTGCGGCAACAGCCGGATTGCACAACTCACTTGTAAAAGAATAGGAGTCGTACCATGTCGATGGTCATCAATACCAACACGTTGTCCCTGATGACGCAGAACAACCTGAGCTCGTCGCAATCGTCGCTGAACAGCGCGATCCAGCGTCTGTCCTCGGGCCTGCGTATTAACAGCGCCAAGGATGACGCTGCTGGCCAGGCAATTGCCAACCGCTTCACCTCGAACATCAACGGCCTGACCCAAGCTCAACGTAACGCCAACGACGGTATCTCGCTGTCGCAAACGACTGAAGGCGCGCTGACCGAAGTCAACAACAACCTGCAAGCTATCCGTACCCTGGCCGTGCAAGCCGCAACGGGCAGCAACTCGGCAAGCGATCTGAAGTCGATCCAGGACGAAATCACCCAGCGTATGGCTGAAATCGACCGTACGTCGCAACAGACCGACTTCAACGGCGTGAAGGTCCTGTCGTCGACCGCATCGTCGCTGAAGGTGCAAGTTGGCGCGCAAGACGGCCAGACCATCTCGATCGACCTGAAGGAAATCAGCTCGAAGACCCTGGGCATGACCGGCTTCACGGTTGCCAAGAACGCACTGCCGACCAGCGCCGCCATCACCACGGTTGCCGCCGCTACCGGTACCACCCCGGTTGCAGTCGACCTGTCCGCCGCAGCAACCTCGCTGACCACCGCTACCGGCTCGACCGTCAAGGCCAGCGACCTGACGCTGAGCAACGTGCTGGACTCCGCAGGCAACTCCACCAACAGCTACGTGGTCAAGTTCGGCAGCGACTACTACGCTGCTTCGGTCGACAACAGCAATGGCAAAGTTACGCTGAACAAGGCCGACGTGAAGGTCGGCGATGCGGCCAACGGCAATACTGGCAATACCGTGGCTGGCCAGCTGGTCAAGGTCGGCGCGGATTCGAACGGTGCGGCAGTGGCGTACGTCAGCCAAGGTGGCAACAACTACGCTCTGGATACCACGGCAGGCCCGGCAGCCCTGGTCAACGGTGGCTCTACGACCACGGCCGTAACAAACGGCGCCCAGATCGAACTGAGCACCAGCGGCAGCACCACTGCTACCACCGCCTTCACCGGCGTGGGCAGCACCAACCCGCTGACCACGATCGACGCCGCACTGGCAACGGTCGACAAGCTGCGCAGCTCGCTGGGCGCAGTGCAGAACCGCTTCAACTCGGCAATTTCCAACCTGGGTTCGGCTGTCACGAACCTGTCGGCATCGCGCTCGCGCATTCAAGACGCCGACTACGCGACGGAAGTGTCGAACATGTCGCGCGCCCAGATCCTGCAACAAGCAGGTACGGCTGTGCTGGCCCAGGCCAACCAGTCGACCCAAGGCGTGCTGTCGCTGCTGCGTTAATCCCGCAACAGTCGTCACCCTCCTAGTAGTGCCGGGCCTGCGGGCCCGGTACTGCCGGGAATGCTTCCAGAGCGGTCTCCGCTCTGAAAGCGTTTCCACCGGGGCTTTTATGCTCCGACCCAACCGCCGCGAGACAGACCATGATCAGATCGCCCGAACTGCTATCGCCGATGACCGCCACGCCTGCCGCCACCCCGGCCTCGTCCGTGGATACGGCAGGCGAGCCGGCCGCCGGCCAGCAAGCGGGCTCAGCCTCGGCTGAGGGGGCCGCAGCCGCGAAAGCGGAAGCGGCCAGCTCCAGGGAGCTGGCCAGCGCGCTCGCCAGTCTGAACGAAGCCTTGCGGGCGACCCCGGTCGAGGTGCGGTTCAACATCGACCACGACACCCACCGCTTCGTGACGGTGGTGGTGGACAAGACTACAGGCGAAACCATCCGCCAGTTCCCCTCGAAAGAAGTCCTGCGCATCACCCGGGCCATTGACAAGCTGCAAGGCCTGCTGATTCACCAGACCGCTTGAGCGGCCAGCCCTCCCCCCCCCGAACAAAGTCATCACAGGTAGCAATCATGAGTTCATCGATTTCGTCGCTTGGCGTTGGTTCCGGACTGGATCTGAGTACCTTGTTGACCAATCTGCAGTCGGGGGAACAGGCAAAGCTCACGCCGATCACGGACCAGCAGACGGCGGCGACCTCCAAGCTGTCGGCCTATGGCGTGCTCCAGGGCGCCGTGGCCTCGTTCCAGACCACAGCCGCCGCGCTCGGCACGGCCAGCCTGTATAACAGCACGACCACTACGTCGAGCAACACCAGCGTGCTGACCACGGCCGCGGACAAGACCGCAGTAGCCGGTAGCTATGCCGTCAACGTGACGGCCCTGGCGCAGTCGCAGACGCTGGTGTCGAACGGCATCACCGACAGCACCGGCCAGCTGCTGGGCAGCGCCAGCATCAAGATCGAATTCGGCACCACCAGCGGCACGACGTTCACGCCGGGCAGCGGCACGCCCACCTCGATCAACATCAACGGCACCAACAACACGCTGACCGGCATCCGCGATGCCATCAACGCGGCCAATGCCGGCGTCACCGCCAGCATCGTCAATGACGGCAGCAGCGCGCCCTATCACCTGGTGATCACCTCCAACACGTCCGGCGCCGCCTCCAGCATGCGCGTGTCGGTGGCCAGCAATGGCGCGGGCGACCCCAGCACCATCAGCGGCCTGCTGTCGTATGATCCGGCGGGCACCAAGGCCATGACCGAGAACGTCAAGGCCGCGGACGCCAAGCTCACCGTCAATGGCCTGGCGATCACCAGCGCCACCAACACGGTCCAGGGCGCCGCGCAGGGCGTCACGATGAACCTGGCCACGCTCGGCTCCAGCACGATCAGCGTGTCCACCGACACCTCGACGATGGCCAGCGCGGTGCAGAGCTTTGTCACCGCCTACAACACGCTGCAGACCACGGCAGGCAATCTGTCCAGCTACGACGCGACCACCAAGACCGCGGGCGTACTGCTGGGCGACAGCACCCTGCGCACGATCGAGAACCAGCTGCGCTCCGTGATCAACACGCCGCAGACAGGCGCCAGCGGCAGCCTGAACAACCTGACGCAGATCGGCATCGGCTTCAACGCGAACGGCACCATGTCGCTGGACACCGCCAAGCTGAACAGCGTGCTAGCCAGCAACAAGGCCGGCGTGGCCCAGCTGTTCAGCGGCACCGACGGCAAGTCGGGCTATGGCAACCAGCTGGCGACCGTGGCAGCCGGCTTCTCCAGCGCCACCGGGGCACTGACCACCGCCACCAACGGCGTCAATGCGCAACTCAAGTCACTAGCTACGGACTACACCAACATGTCCGCCCAGATCGATGCCACCGTCGCGCAGTATCGTACCCAGTTCCAGCAACTGGACTCGATCATGTCGCAGATGACTGCCACCAAGAATTATCTGACGCAGCAGTTTTCTGCTGCAAGCGGCAAGACGGCCTGACCCACGTCACCCCGTTCGCAGCCGCCGCACCAAACCTAGGGATCGCCGCCATGTACGCACGCACTGCCGCCAACGCCTATGCCAATGTAGGCGTCCAGACCGGAGCCATGAGTGCTTCTCCGCACCGGCTCATCGTGATGCTGTTCGACGGCGCGCGGGCAGCCATCGCCCGCGCGCGCTTCCACATGGAGGCGGGCAAAATCGCCGACAAGGGCATGGCCATTTCGAAGGCGATCGAGATCATCGACAGCGGCCTGCGTGCCTCGCTGGACCACGGCGCCAGCGCCGAACTCGCGGGCAACCTCGATGCGCTCTACGAGTACATGACCCGCCAGCTCATGCTGGGCAACCTGCATAACGATGACGACCGGCTGTTCGAAGTGGACAAGCTGCTGGCCGACCTGGCCTCGGCGTGGAGCCAGATCGACCCCGCCGCGGAGCCGGAGCAACAGCCGCTGCGGCCCCCGGAAGCCGTCTCGGTAGGGGTATGACATGCTCAGACAAAAGAACCGACTCATCGCCTGCTATGAAGAACTGCTCGGCCTGTCCGGGCAGATGTGCGAAGCCGCACGCGCCAGCGACTGGGACAGCCTGAGCGCGTTGCAGACCCGTTACGTGGCCCAGGTCAACGTGCTGCGCAATAACGACGACGTAGCCTTGCTCTCGCCTCAGGAACGCCGCTACCGCTACCAGATGCTGGAGAGCATCCTGTCGCAGGATGCCGCCATCCGCAACCTGGTGATGCCCCAGCTCGAACGCCTCGGCAACCTGCTCAATCACTCGCGCCGCCGCCTGGAACTGCACCACACCTACGGCGCTGACGCAGCCCTCTGATACGCTGAATGGTCGGCATCAATCTTCCGCCGGACCCTTCGCTCGCGCTGCGTGCGGATACGCAAGGCCTCACATCCGCACTAAGCGTGGCCAAGCTGGCCGCGCTGTTGCCCACGGGCACCGTCACCGATACGGTGGGTCCCGCGACTGGCGGCCCCACGGTGCAGCAAGGCCGTCCCGGCCAGGTAACCGGCGGCGGGCTCAACCCCGCGGCCGGCACAGCGCCAGCCTCGGCACGTGAGACCTTGAGCTCGGCGGCGCGCGTCATCCTGGATATCCTGGAAGGCACCGAATCCACACCGCTGCGCGGCTCCGCCCCGCTCCTGCCCACACCGCCCGGCAGCGGCCAGGCTGCCGCGCTGGCCGGTGCGCTGGCGCGGCAGGTCGGGCAAAGCGGCTTGTTCTACGAATCCCATCTGGGACAGCTGCTCAACGGCACGCGCGGGCTGGACAGCCTGCTGCGCGAGCCGCAAGCCTTGCTGGGCCGCCCGCCGGGCACTCCTGGCAGCGGCAGCCCTGACGCGAGCGCCAACGCGGGCGGCGCGGCGCGGCCCGTGCTGGCGCTGACGTATGAACCCTCGGCAAGCCCCGCTGCGCCGCCAGCACCGGCGGCTCAGCCCCAGCCGCCGGCCGCCAGCGGTACGGCGATCAACCTTGCAGCCGCGGCCCTGGGGGCGCTCGTCGATGCCGAGGCGGGCCCCGCAGCCCCTGTGCCTGCGCCGCGGGGCTCAGGCAACAACAGCAGCAACACGGCGCAGCCCGCCGGTGCTGCCTCATCGCTGACAGTCCCGCAAGGCCCCTCGGCCCATCTTGCCCATCAGGCCACGCAGGCTTACCAGGCGGCGTCAGCGGCACAGGCAGACCCGCAGGCGCAAGCCAGGCACCTGCACATCGATAGCTCCTGGCGCGATGGCGGCACCGCGGCCGAGGCCCGGCAACTGGCGGCGCCGGTTGGCCCGCCGGTCCATCCCGACGCCGCCACGCTGGTGCGCCAGCAGCTCGACGCCCTCGCCACCCAGCAGTTCCGCTGGATGGGCGAAGCGTGGCCGGGCACGCCAATGGACTGGCAGATCCGGCGCGAGCCCGATGACAGCAAGGCACGCAGCCAGGGCGAAGGCCCCGACCCCGCCACCGGCGTGTGGTCGACGCGGCTGGTGCTGGAGTTCCCCAACCTCGGCACCGTGGAAGCACGCCTGAGCCTGGCTGGCAACGGCATCGAAGCTCGCCTGGCCGCGCCGGACTCGGTCAACCGCCTGAATGCGGCACGCGCGCAATTGCAGGATCGGCTGGCGGCCACCGGACTGAACCTCACCACGCTGGCGGTGGACGGCATCCTTTCGCCCGGCCGGAGCATCGGATCATGAGCTACCCGGACGATGTGCTCGACGGCAGCCCGCGCGGCAGCGCGGTCGCGCTGAGCTACGACGAAAGCCGCGACAGCGGCCCGCGCGTGGTCGCCAAGGGCTACGGCGAGGTCGCCGATGCCATCATCGCCCGCGCCCGCGAGAGCGGCGTCTACGTTCACAACTCGCCCGCGCTGGTAACCCTGCTGATGCAGGTCAACCTGGACTCGCACATCCCCCCGCAGCTCTACATGGCGGTGGCGGAACTGCTCGCGTGGCTGTATCAGCTCGAGCAGGACCAGGTTAGCGCCGGCCACCCATCCGGCACGCAGCACGGCAGCCAGGGCTGACGCCACCACCCGCCGCGCCAGGCTCCTGGCATCCACGCGGCGTATTCATCTCACGACTTCCAAGCCCCTCGAATTGGCCTTGTTTTTGGCCTGTATTCCCGCCTCCCCCTGCGTGACGCCCTGTTAAGTTTTAGGGGGCCGAAACAGCCTGGCAATTGCCCTTGCGAATACCGCCGTTCACGGCCCGCGGCGGCGCGCCAGCATCGCCATCAAGCGTACTACCTGTTCCAGCCCGCCAAGACGGGCTTAAACGATGAAACCACTCCAGACTGCTTCCAGGGCACCGCGTCAAATCGACAAGGCGCGCGAACTCTACAATGCCGGCCAATACCGCGCCGCGTTCAAGGAGGCCGAACGGGCGGAGCAAATCCATGGCAAGCGGGCCGACGCCAGCTATTGGCAAATGGCCGCGGCGCTGGGGATGCAGGATACGCAGCAAGCCGGCGAGATCCTGCGCGACGGTTTGCAGCGCTTCCCGGCGAACATCGACCTGATGTCGCTAGGCGGCTTCGTCCTGCTGCGCAATGGCAAGCACGAGGACGCCAGGCAGTTGCTGCAGCAATGCGTCGCCAACGCGCCGGGCTCCATCAGCGGATGGGTGCACTACGCCGCCCTGCTGCTGGAGCTGCGCGAGCCCGCGGCGGCGAAGGAAGCGGCGCTCAAGGCGCTGGCCATCGATCCGAACGAACCCATCGCCGCCTGCAACTACGCCCTCGCCCTGAAGGAAACCGGGGAGATGGGCGAGGCCATGGAGGCACTATGGAAAGCGGTAAGACTGGCCCCGAAGAATCTCGCCATCCGCGCCAACCTGCTGTTCGCCATGCTGTTCGCGCAGGAAACCACGGCGCCCGACCTGCTGCGCGAGGCCAGGGCCTACGAGCAGCTGCTGCTGGCCGGGCAGCGCTTCCCGCTGCGCAAGCACGCCCTGCGCCAGGACGGCGGCCCGATCCGCCTGGGCCTGCTATCCAATGACCTGCTGCGGCACGCCTGTGCCTACTTCATCCTGCCGCTGCTTGCCAACCTGGACCGCACCCGCGTAGAAGTGGTGGCGTTCTCGCTCAACCCGCAGAGCGACCACGTCACCGACAAGATCCGGCTGCACGCCAACCAGTTCATCGAGTTGGCCGGCAAGTCCACCGCCGACATCGTCGACATCGTGCGCGGTCAGCAGATCGACGTGCTGATCGACCTCGGCGGGCATACCGGAACTTCCCCGCTGCCCTATATGGTCCATGGCCTGGCGCCGGTACAGATGACATGGCTGGGCTACCCGGGCAGCACAGGGCTGAGCGCCATTGACTACCGCATCACCGACTGGACCTGCGATCCGGAAGGATTCGAGCCGCACTACAGCGAAGCCCTGCTCAGGGCGCCCGCCTTTTGCACCTATGCCCCGCTGATCCATAGCCCGCTCGAGACCTACGGCGCCAAGTACCGGGTCCAGGACACGCCCGCGTTGCGCAACGGGACTGGCGCGATCACCTTTGGCTCCTGCAACAACCTGGGCAAGGTGACCGACCAGACCCTTGCCCTGTGGGGCGCCGTGATGGCGCGCTGCCCCGGCAGCCGGCTGCTGATCGAAGCGCGCGACATCGACAACGACGCCGTGAGCGGACCGCTGCTGGCACGCCTGGCCCGGGTCGGCATCGACGCGGGCAGCGTCATCCGCGTTCCGCGGCTGGTGCAAAACCAGTACCTGACCTACAACAACATCGACATCGTCCTCGACACGTGGCCGCTGACCGGCGGCACCACCACGTGCGACGCCGTGTGGATGGGTGTGCCGGTGGTATCGCGGGCCGGCGCCGCCTACCATTCGCGGATCTCCGCGGGTGTCTTGCATGCCATCGGGCTCGATGGCCTGGTGTGCGCGGACGAACGCGAGTATGTCGAGGTCGCGGTGCACCTGGCGACCCACCTCGAAGAGCTCAATGCCTTGCGGCTATCGACCAGGCAGCGCTTCGAGCAGAGCCCCCTGGCCGACAGCGCAGGATTCGCGCGCTGGCTGGAAGATCAGTTGACCACCCTGGTCCAGCCCCACAGGCCGATCGATAGCCAGCCTGCCGGCTCGCTCGATGGCGTCTACTTCGCCGACGCCTGGCACACCATGGCGGAGATCGTGGTGGCGATCGCGGGCCTGCTGGATGCCCAGCGCTACGTGGAGCTGCGCAGCCTGATGGAGAACTTCTCCGCGAAATGGCCCAGGCACTGGATCACGGCCTATGTACTGGCCGAGATCGCGCATCACAGCGGGCAGCCCGAAGCCTGCGTCGAATACCTGATGGAGAGCATCGGCCTGCGTGCGTATCACCTGCCGCTCTATCGTGTGCTCAGCGCCCGCATGGATGCATACCAGTATGACAAGGGCATGCTGGCTGAATTCCTGCAACAGCAATTCGGCATGAGCCTGGCGTTCCTGGAGCAGCAAGGAACGCCCACGGTCCTCGAAGTGCTTGGCATCGACATCGCGCGAGCGCAAAACCTCGAACCAGCCCACGCCTGATGGCTGCCGCGCAAGCCCTGGCCGCGCGCCGCCTCGCCTGACAAACTAGCCCATCCACAATGAAGAACAACGCAGCCAGCTCCAAAGCGGATCGGTACCTCAAGAAGGCCGAGGCCAGCTACTTCGCCGGCCGGTACCATGAGGCCATCGAACATGCGGAGAAGGCCGGGAAGCTGGCCCCCGGCCTCTACCTGGCCTACTACTTGCGCGCCGTAGCCACGCTCGGCCTTCAGCAGATCGAGCAGGCTTACCGCATCGCGCAGGACGGGTTGAAGGCGCACCCGAACCAGCCTGACATGATCGCCACGGTCGCGCGCATCCTGTGCACGATGGGCAAGCTCGAGCCAGCTCGCATCATGCTGCGGGACTGCGTCGCCGCGCACCCGGGCAGCCTGGCGGCCTGGGCCAACTATGCCATCGTCCTGCAGAAGCTGGCCCTGCACGCGGACGCCAAGCACGCGTCTCTCAAAGCGCTCGAGATCGCCCCCAACAATCCCGCCATCCTGGCAAATTACGCCAACGACCTGAAAGACACGGGATTCGCGGAAGACGCGATCTCGGTACTCAGGAAGGCCGCGGCCCTTGACCCGGGCAACAAGAGCATCCGCTCCAATCTGCTGTTCCTCCTGCTGTTCGGCGAGAAGACGAGCGCCGGCGACCTGCTGAAGGAGGCCGGCAGCTTCGCGCAGTCGCTTGCTAGCAAGCGACTGCCTCTGCTGCCTGTGCAACAGAGGCCGGCGTCCGAGCGCATTCGCGTTGGTATTCTTTCGAATGACCTGTTCCGCCACGCGTGCGCCTACATCCTGGTTCCCTTCATCGCCAATCTGGACCGGGCGCGATTCGAAGTGGTAGCGCTCGGCCTGCACGCCTATCGGGACACCGTCACGCAGAAGATCGCCATGTATTGCGATCGCTTCGTCGACGTGGCCAACATGGCGGAGAACGAAGTCGTGCGGACAGTGCGCGAGGAAAACCTCGACCTGTTGATCGATCTCGGCGGCTACACGGGCACCTCGCCCTTGCACTACATGGTCTACGGCCTGGCCCCTGTCCAGCTCACCTGGCTGGGTTATCCCGGCAGCACCGGGATGCCAGCCATCCACCATCGCATCACGGACTGGATCGGCGACCCGGCGGGAGCCGAATCGCACTACACGGAGAACCTGTTGCGCGCGCCGGGCATCTTCGCGGTCTACTACCCGATGATCAATAGTCCGCTAAAGGCCTACCAGCCCGAATACCAGGTACGCGAAACGCCTGCTGCCCGCAACGGCTTCATCACCTTCGGCTCCTGCAACAACCTCGGCAAGATCACGGACCGCACGCTGCGGCTCTGGAGCACCACCCTGGCAAGCTGCGCGGATAGCCGGCTGCTGGTGGAAGCCGCGGAACTCGACCGGGACGAGGTAAGGATTCCGCTTCTGGAGCGCATGCAGCAGGCCGGAATCGATACGCAGCGGGTGACCTGCATCCCGAGGGAAGGCAAGAACCAATACCTGACCTACCACGATATCGACATCGTGCTCGATACCTCCCCCGTTACCGGCGGCAATACCACCTGCGACGCGCTCTGGATGGGCGTGCCCGTGGTCACGCTGGCCTGCGCCCCGTTCCACACCCGCGTTTCGGCGCCGTTCCTGCACGCCATGGGGCTGGACGAGCTGATCTGCGAAACCGAAGAAGCCTATGTCACGGTGGCGGCCAGCCTGGCCAGCAACCGCGAGCAGCTCAATGCCCTGCGCCTGAGCATGCGGCACCGCTTCGAGAAGAGCGCCATCTTCGACGCCGCCGGCTTCGCGCGCTGGTTCGAAAGCCAGGCGATAGCGCTGGTTGGCCAGCACCGCGACGTCAGCCATCTCGAGGCACGCACGCAGGATGGCGTGTTCTGCGCCGGCGCATGGCATTCCATGGAAGAACTCGTGCTGACCATCGGCCTGCTGCTGGAGGAAGGGCGGCATATCGAGCTGAGCAGCCTGCTGGAGAACATGTCGGCAAAGTGGAGCAAGCACTGGCTGGTCGCGTTCGCGCTGGGCGAGATGCAGCAGCACCTGGGCAACCACGACCGCGCCCTCGAACTGCTGATGGAGAGCATCAACCTGCGCCCGTACCACGTGCCGCTCTATCGGCTGCTGAGCGTACGCATGGACGAAGGCGGCCACGATAAAAGCCCCCTGGCTGACATCCTGCAGCAGCAGTTCGGCCTGGACCTCGCCTTGATCGAGCGCCAGGGCAAACCCACGACCCATGAAATCCTGGGCATCCAGGTATTGGAGGAAGCCGCATGAAAGCCGTCATCCTGGCGGGCGGGCTTGGTACCCGCATTTCCGAAGAATCGCACCTGCGCCCCAAGCCGATGATCGAGATCGGCGGCAAGCCGATCCTGTGGCACATCATGAAGATGTACGCGGCGCACGGCATCAATGATTTCATCATCTGCCTGGGCTACAAGGGCTACGTCATCAAGGAGTACTTCGCCAACTACTTCCTGCACATGTCGGATGTCACCTTCGATATGTCGGAGAACCGCATGGACGTGCATTGCCGCAAGGCAGAGCCGTGGCGGGTCACGCTGGTCGACACCGGCGAAGATGCGCAAACCGGCGGCCGGCTGCGCAGGGTGCGCGACTACCTCACGCCTGGCGAGTCGTTCTGCTTCACCTACGGCGACGGTGTCTCCAGCATCGACCTGAGCGCGGAGATCGCTTTCCACCGCAACCACGGACGCTGGGCAACCGTCGCCGCAGTGCAACCTCCCGGGCGCTATGGCGCACTCGAGCGGACCACTGAGGGCATGGTCACCGGTTTTTCCGAGAAGCCGCGCGGCGATGGCGGCTGGATCAACGGGGGCTTCTTCGTGCTCGAGCGCGAGGTGCTGGACCTGATCGCCGACGACCAGACCCCCTGGGAACAAGCGCCGATGAAGGAACTGGCGCGCCTGGGGCATCTCCTGGCCTACGAGCACGACGGATTCTGGCAGCCCATGGACACGCTGCGCGAGAAGACCCAGCTGGAAGAAATGTGGCAGTCCGGCTCCGCTCCCTGGAAATGCTGGTAATGCGTGCACTGTCCTGCTACGCCGGGCGCTCTGTCTTCCTGACGGGCCATACCGGCTTCAAAGGCGCCTGGATGGCGATGTGGCTGACCCGGCTGGGCGCGCGCGTGAGCGGCTATGCCCTGCCCTGCGCCACCAGCCCGGCGCTGTTCACCCTGGCCGATGTCGAGGCTGGCATGCACGCGCACCACCATGGCGACGTCCGCGACCAGGCTGCCTTGACCGCCGCGCTGCATGCGGCACAGCCCGAAATCGTCTTCCACCTCGCCGCGCAGCCGCTGGTACGCGCCAGCTACCATCAGCCGGTGCAAACGTGGTCGACCAATGTGATGGGCACCGTGCACCTGCTGGAGGCCGTGAGGGCCTGCCCATCGGTGCGCGCCGTGGTGGTGGTCACCACCGACAAGAGCTATGAGAACCGCGAATGGCTGTGGGGCTACCGCGAGACCGACCCGCTCGGCGGCCACGATCCCTACAGTGCCAGCAAGGCCGGCGCGGAGCTCGTGGCGGCGAGCTACCGGCAGGCCTTCCTGGCCGGGAGCGGCGTACTGGTGGCGACCGCGCGTGCCGGCAACGTGATCGGCGGCGGCGACTGGTCCATGGATCGCCTGATCGCGGATGCCGCCCGCGCCGCCGCGGCGGCGCAGCCACTGCGCATCCGCAGCCCGGAAGCCACCCGTCCCTGGCAGCACGTGCTGGAGTCGCTGCGTGGATACCTGCTGCTGGGCGAACGCCTGTGGGCAGGCGAACAGGCACTGGCCGGCGCCTTCAACTTTGGTCCCGCCGCTACCGATAACCTCCCTGTGGCCGAGGTCCTCACGCGTCTGCAGGCTCACTGGCCAGCCTTGCAATGGGAGGTCGACGAGGCCGCCCGGGAGCAAGCGCCGCATGAGGCCCGCTACCTGTATCTCGATTCGGCCAAGGCCCGGCAAGTGCTGTCGTGGCGTCCGCGCTGGACGCTTGACGAGGCACTGGCCGCTACCGCCGAGTGGTATGGCACGGTCCAGCGCGACCCACATCAGGCGCGCAGGCTCTCCGAACAACAACTGGATCGATTCTGCTCATGACAGACGCCGCACCCAACCACGGTAACTGCCGCGCCTGCGGCGCGCCGCTGGTGCACACCTTCGTCGATCTGGGACTGTCCCCGGTCTCCAACGCCTTCATCAAGCGCGAAGACGCTGGCAAGGGCGAGATGTTCTATCCCCTGCATGCGCTAGTCTGCGACCACTGCTGGCTGGTGCAGCTCAGCGACGTGACGGGGGCCCAGGCCCACTTTCACGACGACTACGCCTACTTCTCTTCGTTCTCCGCCTCCTGGCTGGAGCACGCCCGCCGCTACGTCGAGGACATGACGAAGCGCTTCGCGCTGGGAGGGGACAGCCGCGTGATGGAGATCGCCAGCAACGATGGCTACCTGCTGCAGTACTTTGTGCAGGCCGGCATCGATTGCCTGGGCATCGAGCCCACGGGCAATACCGCCGCGGCCGCGCGCGAACGCGGTGTCGCCAGCCGCGAAGTGTTCTTTGGCCGCGAAACCGCACAGTCGCTGCGCGACGAGGGCTGGCAGGTCGATCTCCTGCTTGGCAACAACGTGCTGGCGCATGTGCCTGACCTCAATGACTTTGTTGGCGGCATGCCTCGCGTCCTCAAGGCTGAAGGGGTGATCACCCTTGAGTTCCCGCACCTGTTGCGCCTGATGGCCGAAACGCAGTTCGATACGCTGTACCACGAGCATTTCTCCTACCTGTCGCTAAGCGCGCTGCTGCCGGTGTTTGCACGCGCGGGCTTGCGCGTGTTCGACGTGCAGACCCTGCCCACTCATGGCGGCAGCCTGCGCCTCTTTGTCTGTCACCAGGCTGCCGCGCACGCGGTCACAGCGCAGGTCGCGCAATGCCTGGCGGCGGAGCAAGCCGCCGGCCTGACCACGCTCGCGCCTTACACCGCCTTTGCGGAAGCGGTGCGCGCCACCAAGCGCAGCCTGCTTGACTTTCTCGTGACCGCGCGGCGCGCCGGCAAGCGCGTCGTTGGCTATGGCGCACCGGCCAAAGGCAACACCTTGCTCAACTATTGCGGCATCGGCACCGATTTCATCGACTACACCGTGGACCGGAATCCCCACAAGCAAGGCACGCTGTTGCCAGGCTCGCGCATTCCGGTGCTGGCGCCCGAAGCCATCGACGCGGATCGTCCTGACTACGTGCTGATCCTGCCCTGGAACCTGCGCGAGGAGATCATGGGCCAGATGGCGCATATCCGCGAATGGGGCGGCAAGTTCCTGGTGCCGATCCCGGAGGTGCGTAGTCTATGAAGTTCGTTGCCGCCCGCATGCCTGGCGTGCTCCTGGTCGAGCCCGAGCAGCTCCGCGATGACCGCGGCCATTTTGCTCGCACCTGGTGCGAGCAGGCGTTTCACGAGCAGGGCCTGGATGCGCGCCTGGTTCAGTGCAACGTGTCCTATAGCCGCCAGCGCGGGACGCTGCGTGGCATGCACTACCAGACGGCACCGTACGCGGAAGCCAAGCTGATCCGGGTGACCCGGGGCAAGGTGCATGACGTGCTGCTGGACCTTCGCGAAGGCACGCCGGGCTTCGGCCAGTGGCAGGCGTTTGAGCTCAGCAGCGACAACGCCGCCATGCTGTACGTGCCGCAAGGCGTGGCGCACGGCTTCCAGACCCTTTGCGACGACACCGAGATGTTCTACCAGATGTCCGCGCCCTACTCTGCCGCCCACGCGGCGGGCGTGCGGTGGAACGATCCCGCTTTCGATATTCCCTGGCCGCTGGAGAACCCCATCCTCTCTCCACGCGACCAACAACATCCACTGTGGCAACACCAACCCAACGCAGGAGACCCGACATGATTCCGATGTTCAAACCGCTGATCGAAGAAGAAGAAATCCAGGCGAGCCGCGAAGCCCTTGAGCTCGGCTGGCTCGGCATGGGCAGCTACGTGTCCGCGTTCGAGGAAGAAGTCAAGAAGCTGATCGGCGCCGAAGACAAATACGTAGCCGCCGTCAGCACCGGCACGGCCGGCCTGCACGTGGCACTGCTCGTGGCCGGCGTGGGCCCGGGCGACGAGGTCATCGTTTCGTCGTTCAACTGTTCGGCGGACTTCCAGGTCATTACGCAGGTGGGCGCCGAGATCGTGTTCTGCGACTGCGAAGACGACACGCTGTGCATCGACCTCAAGCGCGCCGAAGAGCTGGTCACCGAGCGCACCAAGGCCATCATCGTGATGGACTACGACTGCCTGCTGTGCGACCACGACGAAGTGGCCGCGTTCGCCCAGCGCCACAAGCTGCGCGTCATTCACGATGCGGCGCACTCCTTTGGCTCCAAGTACAAGGGCAAGCCGGTCGGCAGCTTCTCCGATATCTGCGTGTTCAGCCATGATCCGGTGAAGACCGTGACCTGCCTGGACGGCGGCACCATCGTGGTCAGCACGCCCGAGGACCTGAAACTGGTGCATGAGCTGCGTCTGCTTGGCATGCAACAGCCGGCAGCCGTGATGTACAAGAACCAGCGTGCATGGACCTTCGACGTGGAACGCGTTGGCTATCGCTATCACATGATCAATATGCATGCTGCCGTCGGCCTGGCGCAGTTGCGCAAGATCGGCACCATCGCGAAGACGCGCCGCGATGCCTGCGTGGAGTACAGCCGCTTGCTGGCCGATGTGCCCATGGTGCGCACGCCGAAGTCGAAGTTCGAAGATGTGAACCCGTTCTTGTACTACATCCGCGTGCCCGAAGGCCATCGCGACGATCTGCGCGCGTACCTCAAGGAGAACGGCGTTGACACCGGCATCCACTGGCAGCCGGGCCACTGGTTCACGCTGTGGAAGGACTGCAAGGCGGGCGACCTGTCGGTCACCAACAGTGTTGGCAAGGAAATCCTGTCGCTGCCGCTGTACTCCAAGATGGATCTGGCGATCGTGCGCGAAGTGGCCGCCAAGGTGCGTAGCTATTTTGACAAAGTGGTGGGCTGATATGGACACGCGCATCTCCGGCAAAGAGCTGATCGCCAGCATCAAGGCCAGCGCCGCGACGAGCCAGGTGGGCGTGGTCATCCCGGTCGGCCGGCCGGTCGTGGCCGTATTGCGGCCCATTCCGACCCGGCCCGGCTGCATCGCGCAGACCGACCTGGAATTGCTCAGCGAATGGCGCAATCGCCATGTGAAGTCCTTCCTGACCGAGTTCGCCGCGCATGCCAAACGCACCGAGCAGTGGCTGGTGGACTACGTGCACGCCAACCCCTCGAAGCTGCTGTTCATGGTGGAAAGCCTTGACGGGACGCCGCTTGGCCATGTCGGCATCGATTTCATCGACTGGGATACCAGCTACGGTGAAGCGGATGCCATCGTCAGCGGTGGCGCCTCCCCGCGCGGGCTGATGAAGGAAGCCCTGCGCACGATGCTGGACTGGGCCGAGCACCAGCTCGGCCTGCGCCACCTCGCGGTCAGGGTGCGATCCGACAATAGCGCGCTGGAGTTCTATCGCAAGGTCGGCTTCGTCGAGGAAAAGCGAGTCCCCCTGAATGTGGAGAGATCGCAAGACATGGTGCGCTGGTACGAGGACCCTGCCGTGCAGGATCCGCAAGCCGCCTTGGTCTACATGAACTACCGCAAGCAGGCATGAAGCTCATCGGCACCGACCGGGCCGGACTGGCCAGCTATGTGCAAGCACAGCTGGCCAGCTTTTTTCCGGATGGCGCGGATCACCGGACCGCGCTCGAACGCTATCTGGACGAGGCACTCGCCAGGACCGGCCGTTGCGTCGACGCGGTCCGGATGTGGCGGCCAGGTGAATTCGACTACCTGCACTCCAGCCAGTACGCCACCTTTCTCTACTACCTGTCCAACTCGATCTGGCGCGATGGCGGCGACCCGCGCGCCTGCACCAAGCTGTTCTGCCTGAACAAGGCGCTCAACGCGATGGACCTCTTCTACGAGGTGATCATGCCCGAAGTCTTCCTGATCGGGCACTCGGTCGGCATCGTGCTGGCAAAAGCCACCTACGGCAATTACCTGGTGCTGTACCAGAACTCCACGGTCGGCAAGAACCACGGCGCAGCCCCGGTGATCGGAGACGGCGTGGTGATGTATCCCAATACCGCCATCATTGGCCGCAGCCATGTGGGCAATGGGTCGGTGATTGCGCAGGGGGTCAGCGTGATCAATCGCGATACGCCAGGGGATTGCCTGGTGTATGCGGGACATGCCGGCGACCTGGTCTGCAAGCCAGCGCGCGAACCGGCGGCGGAAGAGTACTTCCGGCTGTAAGTTTCCGGGGCCTGCCGGCCCGTGCCGCAAGGAGCGCAAGCGGTAACGAAGGCATAGCGGCATGGCAAGCGCCCGCCCTTCTGTTCCTCCCCTCTCCCGCAAGCGGGAGAGGGGAGCCAACCAGCGGCAAGATCAACCAACTGTGGTAGCCGTGTAAAGCGCCCGAAGGGCGGGAAACACCCCAACGCGATGCGAAGCGAGCCGTCAAGGTTTACCTAGGCCGTATGGGGCGCCTCGGGATTCGGCGAGAAGAGCGGAAAAGAGGGACCCATGTCTGAGTATCGCCT
>NZ_JBFTSF010000022.1:0-98912 GCF_056399905.1 Cupriavidus sp. 01L46 | reverse complement strand
CCCACTAAGCCTCGCTGCCGAAAAAACCGCGCAGCTCAATGCGTTGTTGTCGGTTGCCGTCGAGAACGCGGCGGGCGGCACCTTCTGCAACCTCGGTGAAGAAACCCAGGCCCATCTGCTTTCGCTGGTGGCCGTGCTTGCGCATGAGACGCTGGTGTTGAGCGAATTGGCCGCCGCGATGGATGAGCCGGAGGGCGAGGGTGACGATGGATGACGCGAGCGCGCTGCCGTGCTGCCGCTGTGCCGGAGGTCTTCGTGTCGCAGTGGCGGGTCAAAACACGCCGCCGAGGCAAATGTCCGAATCCAGCTAGTTCTGCCCTCGCAACGGAGTAGCATGCTGGCTATGAAACTCGATCCGGATACCTGCTACAAGGCCGTGGCTTCGCACGACCGCCGCTTCGACGGGCGCTTCTTTGTGGGCGTGTCGTCCACCGGCGTCTACTGCCGGCCGATCTGCGCAGTGCGCACGCCCAAGCGCGAGAACTGCACGTTTTACGACAGTGCCGCCGCGGCCGAGAAGCAAGGCTTCCGGCCCTGCCTGCGCTGCCGGCCGGAGCTGGCGCCGGGACACGGGCTGGCTGACCTGTCGGGGCGCCTGGCCCAGGCCGCGGCCACGCTGATCGACGAGGGCTTCATGGTGGATGCTGGCGTGGCCGGGCTGGCCGCGCGCATCGGCATTACCGAGCGCCACCTGCGCCGGCTGTTCGATGCGCAGTTCGGCGTCTCGGTGCTGGAGTATGCGCAGACGCAGAGGTTGCTGCTGGCCAAGCGTTTGCTGACCGATACGGGGCTGACCGTGACCGACGTGGCGCACGCCGCCGGCTTTGGCAGCGTGCGGCGCTTCAACGATGTGCTCAAGACGCGCTACGGGCTGACGCCTATGGCCATGCGCAAGCGCGCCGCCGACAACGTGGCCGACGAGCTGGTGTTCGAGCTGGGCTACCGCCCGCCGATGGCGTGGGCCGCGTTCCTGCAATTCCTGGGCGTGCGCGCGGTGGATGGCATCGAGCAGCTTGGCGATGGCACCTATGCGCGCACGCTGGCGATCGAGAGCGGCGGCCGCACCCATCTGGGCTGGCTGCGGCTGGAGCACGTTGCACGCCGCCATGTGATCAAGGTGACGTTGTCCGGTTCGCTGGCGCACGTGATTCCGCAAGCGCTGGGCCGCGTGCGGCGGTTGTGCGACCTGGGCTGCCGGCCCGATGTGGTCGATCAGCATCTGGGCCCGCGGCTGCCGAAGCGCCCGGCATGCGTTTGCCGGGCGCGGTGGATGGCTTTGAGATCGCCGTGCGCGCGGTGGTGGGCCAGGTGATCTCGGTGAAGCACGCGCGCACGCTGCTGGCGCGGCTGGCCGAGTGCCACGGTCTGCCGCTGGCGCAGCCCACGCCGGCGCTGCGGGTGACGTTCCCCGGCGCGGCTGCGCTGGCTGGCGTGCCGCCCGAGGCCTTGCGTGAGATCGGCATCCCGCTGGGCAAGGGCCGGGCCATCCATGCCATCGCTGCCCGCGTGGCGTCGGGCGAGCTCAGGCTGGAGCCCAACGCCGCGCCGGAAGACACCGTGGCGCGCCTGCGCGAGGTCGACGGCGTGGGCGACTGGACCGCGCAATACGTGGCCATGCGCGCGCTGGGCTGGCCGGATGCCTTCCCTGGCACCGACTATGTCTTGCGCAAGGTGCTCGGCATCGCTACCGTGCGAGGCATGAACCAGCATGTCGCGCAGTGGGCGCCGTGGCGCGCCTACGCCGCCATCCACCTGTGGCGGCGCTACGAGGACCACAAGTTGGACAAGTTGGACAAGCCGGACAAGTCGGTACGAGACGACAAGGCAAGGGACACATCAAGGAACGCACCATGATTGCATACCGCATCGTCGCCAGCCCGTTGGGCGAAGTGTTGCTGCGCGTCGACGGCGCGCGCTTGAGCGGGCTGTTCTTCTCGGGGCAGAAGTACTACCCGGCGGCGGCCACGCCGGACACCAACGTGCCCGCCGCCGCGAAGCCTGTCTTCGAGCAGGCCGCCGATGAACTGGCCGACTACTTCGCCGAGCGCCTGCAGGTCTTCACCGTCCCCATGGTGCTGGGCGGCAGCCCGTTCCAGCATGCGGTGTGGCAGGCACTGTGCGAGATCCCGTTCGGCGAGACCACGTCATATGGCGAACTGGGCGCCGGGCTGGGCCTCGCCCCCACCCATGCGCGCGCGATCGGCGGGGCGGTGGGGCGCAATCCTTTGTCGGTGATCGTGCCTTGCCATCGCGTGCTGGGCGCCAGCGGCGACCTCACCGGCTATGCCGGTGGCACCGACCGCAAGCGCGCGCTGCTCCGGCTCGAAGGCACGGCCGCGGCTATGGCACTGCCTATACTGCGTCAGTCGGCGTTGGCATTTTGAGCAAGCGGCATCGCACCGCCGTGCGTGACCGTCCGCGCCAGGCCGTTACGGGAGGTGAGACCGATGGCGCGTTTGTTCGTGGCGATTGAGGTTCCGCCGGCGCTGGCGGCATCGTTGCTGGCTCGCGTGCCGCGCGTGGCGGGCATCCGGGCGGCGGCGCCGCATCAGGTCCATCTCACGCTGCACTTCCTCGGCGAGCAGGACGACGCCACGGYGGCATGTATCGAGCGGGCGCTTGACGGTGTCTGCGGCGCGGCCTTTGCGCTCACGGTGAAAGAGGCTGGCTATTTTCGGGGCCGGCGGGCGAGCGTGCTGTGGGCGGGCGTGGCGCCCAATGCGGCGCTGGACAGCCTGCATGGGGAGATGGCGCAGGCGCTTGCCGGATGCGGGAGCGCGCTGTTGGCGGACGCTGACGCACCGGCGCGTGCGCGCTTCCATCCCCACATCACGTTGGCGCGCTGCGGGCCTGCCGTGGCGGATACCGCGCTGCAGGCATGGCGCGACGCGCAGGCCATGCTGGTGTGCGAGCCGTTCCCTGTGGAGCGCTTCATCCTGTACCAAAGCCATCTGCGCGCGGGCGGCGCGCAGCATGCGTGCCGGCACGCGTATGGGCTGGATCCGGCGGCACGCTGATGCCGCCGGCAACGGCCAGCGTCATGCCAGGTTGCCCAGGCCAAGCGCCACCCCCAGCGCCAGCAACACCGAACCGATCACCCGATCCAGCCAGCGCTGGCGCCGCAGCATGGCGGCGCGCAACGCGGGCGTGGAAAAGCAGCACGCAATCAGGCCGAACCAGGCCAGGTGCGCCAGCGACATGAACAGGCCATAGCTGAACTGCACTGCCAGCGGCGTTTGCGCATTCACCACCTGCGTATAGGTGCTGACCACGAACAACGTGGTCTTGGGATTGAGCGCATTGGTGAGAAAGCCCATCTTGAGCGCGCCGAGCGCTGTCAGCGCAGGTGTGCCAGCATCCGTAGCATCCGCACCGAGCGGCGGCGCGTTCGGGTCCGGCGCGCGCTTGCGCAAAGTCTGGATGCCGATCCAGATCAGGTAGGCCGCGCCGAGCAGCTTCACCACCGTCAACAGCTTGTGCGCGTGCTCCATCAACAACGCCACGCCAAACATCGTGTAGAACACGTGCACCTGCACGCCAAGGGCGATGCCGAGCGCGCACAGCAGCCCGGCCTTGCGGCCATGCACGAAGCTGTTGCGCATCACCATGGCGAAGTCGGGGCCTGGGCTGATCACGGCTAGCACGGTGATGGTGGCGACGGCCAGCAGTTCAGTGAGAGAGTGCATATCGTGTGAGTATCCTTGACGGGATAGAGGCGGTGTCCCAAGCATTCTCTGCATTCTCTGTGTTGATAGGTAGCGCCACAACCGATTTATACTCGTGCAAATCCGTGAGAAAAACTGACACATCAAGGCAAGCATGCACTGGCTGGGCGGGATCCGTTTCTTCGAGGCCGCGGCGCGGCACCAGAGCTTCATGCGGGCTGCGGACGAACTGCACCTGACCCACGGCGCGGTCAGCCGCCAGATTCGCCAGCTGGAGGAGGCGCTTGGCGTGGCGCTGTTCGAGCGCCGCAACCGGGCCGTGTTCCTGACCGAGGCGGGGCACATCCTGCATGCCGCCGCCACGCAGTCGCTGGAAGTGCTGGGCGCGGCCGCGCAGCGCATCCGCGCGCATGCCCAGCCCAGGGCGCTGGTCTTGTCGTGCGAGCCCACCATTGCCATGCGCTGGCTGATTCCCCGCCTGCCGCGCTTTAGCGCGGCGCATCCGGAGGTGACGCTGCACCTGATGGCCGCTGGCGGTCCGGTGGACTTCGCGCGCAGCGGCGTGGACCTGGCGCTGCGCCGCAACGATTTTCATGTGGGGCCGGAGCTGCATGCCCATGAAGTTGCCGAGGAATGGGTGGGCGTGGTCTGCCGCGCCGGGGCTAGCGTCGGGGCGTCGTCCCACCGGCTGCACACGCGCTCGCGCCCGGATGCCTGGCAGCGCTGGGCCAAGGCTGCCGGCGGTGCGCAGCGCTTTGGCGCCGATGCCTGGTACGAGCATTTCTACCTGACCATCCAGGCTGCCGCGGCCGGGCTTGGCTGCGCGATCGCGTCGCGCCTGATGGTGGCCGACGAGCTCGCCGACGGCCGCATCGCCGCGCCGCGGGGMTTCGTGCGCGACGGATCTTGCTATCAGTTGCTCTCGCCCGTGGCGTTCGAGCACGATGCGCGGCGTCGGGCGGTAAGGGACTGGCTATGCCAGGAGGCGCAAGCATCGCTCGGCGCGGATCCGGCCCAGGTGGCCGCATCGCCACATCCAGCGCGCGGGGCCAAGGGCGCGGCAAAACGACGTGGGCGTGAAGACGGCAAATGAGGCGCAAACCCGCCCCGGTGGGCTACCCCACGGAAGTCTGGCTCAAGTTTTGCCACACTTCGCCGTTGTTCAAACAAGAGCTTGCGCAGCAGCAGGCGCCGCGCTTAACATGCGGCGCTAGCCGCTCGCCCCCGCTTGCATCCGGGTACGCGGGCAGCCCGAATTCCCCCGTCGCAAGCCAGTCTGGCGCGACGCAGGCCTCTCTCAGACGTTTGCGTGATTTTCATGAGTCTCCAAGATTCCCCGGAGCAATCCGAGCTTGACGCCGGCGCGTTGCCAGACGACCGCTATCGCCTTACCCATTCCTCGCAGATCGGCACCGTGCTGCGCGACCTCGCCTGGCAGAAGTGCATCCTGAACGTGCGCGCGCGTAGCGCTCACGAGATGGTCACGTCCGTGCTGCATGTGGATCCGGCCAGCCGCACCTTTGTCTTCGACTGGTGCTCCACCGAGCCCGAGCGACAGGCGCTGCTGGCCTCCAACGAAAATGCCTTCTCGGCATCGCTGCGCGGGGTGCCCGTGAACTTCATGATCGGCACGCCCGGGATCACCCAGTTCCAGGGTGGCCCGGCATTTTCCGCGCCGTTCCCGGAGAAGCTCTATCACTTCCAGCGCCGCCGTCATTTCCGCGCGCGCACGCTGGTCACCAAGGGCTATGTCTGCACCATCAAGATGAGCGACGGCACCGTGCTCAAGCTCGACATTGCAGATCTCTCGCTCTCGGGMGTCGGGTTGCGCTCCAAGACCGTGGACGCCACGCAGTTGCCGGTGGGCACCACCATCTCCGGCGTGCATCTGGATTTTGGTGCGCTGGGCAAGCTGGACCTCAGCCTGCAAGTGGTGGGCCACTGGCTGGCCGGGCGCGATGACAGCGCCATCCATCATTTCGGCTGTGCGTTCTCCAACCTCGATGGCCGCATGGAGAATTTCCTGCAGCGCCTGGTGTTTGCGCTGGAGCTTGCCAGCCGCGGCTAAGCGCATCTGGCTGTTGTTCATGTCGTTTCCGCTCAGCCCGTGCTGATGCGGATCCGGTTGCGGCCGGCCCGCTTGGCTTCGTAAAGCGCGCGGTCCGTGTGCGCCAGCCATTCGTGGTGGCCCGCCATGCCGGCATCGACGGCGGCGACGCCAAGGCTGGCGGTGTGGCCGCGCCGGAAGCCGCGCCCGGCTGCAGCGAGCGCGAAAGCCGCTCGGCCATTTCCACCGCCTGCGTCAGGCTCGCGCCACTGAGCAGCACGCCAAACTCCTCGCCGCCGTATCGCTCCACCAGGCATTGCCGCGCTTCGCCTCGGGCCGCCGGGCCGTGCTGCGCGGCGTGCCCGCCTCCAGCATGGCCGCCGCCACCGCAAAGAACCCGATCGCCAGGCCGATGGCGCGCATGGCGTAGAGCCGCCGGACGAAACGCATGCCCTTGCCTGCCGTCGGGTTAAGGGGGCTTTGCGCCATGAATCCGCGGTTCCCTGTCGATCTTGATTTCGGGCGGCTCAGGCGGCGATCAGCTTGCCGATCGCCACTGCTGCTTCGCGCATTGGCGGCAGCAGGCGCGAAATCATCTCCGCTTCCGATACCTGCGCCGCGCGCACGCTGACGCTGATGCCCGCCATGACACTGCCCGAGATGCCGCGCACCGGCACCGCGATGGCGCGCAGGCCGGGCTCCAGCTCTTCGTCGATCAGCACATAGTCCAGCTCGCGCGCATGCGCAAAGCTGGCCTCCAGCTCGGGCCGCGAGATCTTGGTCTGCAGTGTGCGCGGGCGCAGGTCGACGTGATCGAAGAAGTCTTCCAGCGCCGGCTCGGCCAGGTGGGCCAGCAGCATGCGGCCAATCGACGTGCAGTACGCCGGCAGCCGGCTGCCCATGCCGAGCGAATAAGTGAGCACCCGCTGCACTTCCGAGCGCACCAGGTAAAGGATGTCGGTGTCGTCCAGGATGGCCAGTGCCGAGGTCTGCTGGATGCGCGTGCTCAGCGCGTCGAGGATCGGCTGGGCCAGCGATACCAGCGACGTCGACGAGAAATACGCGTGGCCCAGGTGCAACACGCGCGGGCGCAGCGCGAACTGGCCGCCTTGCTGGCTCACGTAGCCAAGCTGCTCCAGCGTGTACAGGCAGCGCCGTACCGATGCGCGCGAGAGCTGGGTGCGCTGCGCCACCTGGGAAATGGTGAGCGGGCGCTTACGCTCCGAGAAGGCTTCGAGCACGCTCAAGCCGCGCGCCAGCGACAGCATGAAATTCGGGTCGCCGGCAAAACTGTTGAGAAGGTCGGCCTGGGGGCGGGCGACGCGGACAGTGGCGGCCGTTGCCTGGCCAGGGCTGCTGGGAATGGGGGCTTCCATGTGGGCGAGTGCGCGCGGGTTGTTCGATAATCGCGCATCTTAAACCGGCTGGGCGCCTCGGGCCAGCGCTTTTGTTGCGGCCGATCCCCGTTTTGGTGCGGGGATAGGGCCGGCCGCAAAAAAACGTCGCCGTCTCAAGGGCACGGCGACTGGAAGGGTGTGTCATCAAGACGGGGGTCCCGGCGACACGTCCAGCATAGGAGGCGGTGGTCAGACATTAAATACAACTTCCGAGGGGATTCATGTCTCGCCATGTCTGCGCAGTCGGGCGCGCGTGGCACCTGGCGCCCCCCGCCGCGGCGAGGCGGGTAAAATCGCGCCCTTGATGCCGCCGCCGTCCCGGTCCGCCCCCGCCAAGCATTGCGTGGCGGCCAGGCCAGCGCCCGCAGCCCACCGCGCAGCCCCGAATTGAAGCCAGCCATGACCCATCAGCCTGAACTCTCCCCCGAAGCCGACGACCCGGACGCCGCCGGGGACAACGCAGAAAAGATCCAGGAGCCGCGCCTGTGGCGTGCCGACGGCTGGACCGCCCGCGTGATCAAGAACGAGGACGACGACGGCTGGGCCGTTGCCATGATCAAGGACGGCGAGCCCGAACCCGCGCTGGTTGGCCCCTGGACCATGGGCCGCGACAAGAAAAATCCCAAGCCGCTGGACACCAACGCCTTCTCGACCCTGGTCAAGACCGCCTCCGAAGTGCTGCGCCGGCACGAGCAGCAACTGCACGCCATGCTGCACAAGAGCGTGATCGTCGACACGGATACGGCGCGCATCAGCGTGACGCTCGACATCGTGCCCGACGAAGACAACCCATTCGCGGTGCTGCGCGCCACCGACGAGCTCGGCGACGAACTGGCCCAGGTGCGCGTGTCGCCGGGCTTCAAGCTGAGCAAGGCCAGCGCCGCGGACTGGATCGAGAACGAGTACCGCAAGCCGCGCTGAGCGGCCAGGAACCGCCGCCCGGACTGTGCCATGGCGGACGCCCCGCGGAGCTAGTACGACGCCAAGCCTGCCGGCCGCCTCAGGCCAGCAGCACCAGTGCGATGGCGATCGCCGCCGGCAAGCCCTGTACCCACAGGATCTTGCGGCTGGCCGTGCAGGCGCCGAAGATGCCGGCCACCAGCACGCAGCACAGGAAGAACAACTGCACCGGCACCGCGGCGGTGGCCAGGCCCCACAGCAGGCCGGCCGCGAGAAAGCCGTTGTACAGCCCCTGGTTGGCCGCCAACGCCTTGGTGGCGACGGCGAACTCGTGCGTCAGCCCGAAGGCCCGCATGCCCTTGGGCTTATCCCACAGGAACATCTCCAGCACCATGATGTAGACATGTTCCAGCGCTACCAGCGCCACAGCGGCAAGGGACAACCATTTCATGGCAGGGATCTCGGAAAGAGCAAAGACGGGAAGGGGTTTGGGCGGTCTGGCGTTTTAGCGCATCAGCGCATCAGTGTTGTGGCGCAGGGGCGAGCCGCGCGATCAGTGCGGCATGGCGCGGGTGCGATGCCAGCAGGCTGCCGGCATCGGCCAGCTCGAACTCGCTGAACTCAAAGCCCGGCGCCACGGTGCAGCCGACCAGCGAGAAGCCATCCGGATCGCTGCGTTCGGCGGCGAACCAGCAGCCAGCCCTGACCACCGCCTGGAACACCGCATCGTCATCGGCGAGCGCGTTGCCCAGCCGGTGCGTGGTGAGGCTGCCGTCTTGCTCCAGTACATGCACGTTGAGCGGGCAGCCCGCGTAGAAGTGCCACACCTCGTCGGAGCGGATGCGGTGCCAGGCGGAGTAAGCGCTGTCGCACAGCAGGTAGTAGATCGCGGTGGAGGCGGCATGTGTGGCGGGATTGCCTGCCCCTTCACGCGACAGATGCGACACACGCGACACGCGCGCGCCGTCGCGATGGGTCTCGCGGTAGTAGCCGCCTTCCGGATGCGGCTGCAGGCCGAAGCGCTGGATCAGCTGGTCTTTGTCTTTGTCTTGGTGTTGCGAGTCAGGTTGGGCAGGCATGCGCGGCGCTCCGGGATCGGTAGCCGCCATCATGCCCGCTTGCCGGCGCGGTAAGCAACCAGCAACCACGCGAAAGCTACTCCGCAGGCTCAGCGCATCGCGTTATCCGCCTGCGGACCGATCCACGCGCGCACGGCACGCACCGCGTCGTCGTCGCGCCGGTGTGCCGGGTAGACCAGGTAATAGCCGTCGCCCTCGATGGCCGGGCCGCAGGGCTGCACCAGCGCGCCGCTGCGCAATTCTTCCGCCACCAGTGTCAGGCTCAGCAAGGCTACGCCCTGGCCGCCAAGCGCCGCGAGGATGGCGTGGGTCTCGTCGGAAAAAACGGGGCCGCTGGCCGCATCCAGCCGGTCCAGGCCGGCCTCCTGCTGCCACAGGGCCCAGGTTATGGGGCGGCGCGCGTGGCTGCGCCATTGGTGGTGCAGCAAGGTCTGGCGGCGCAGCCCCGCGGCGCTCTTCACGCCTAGCAGCGGGCTGCAGACCGGGGCAAAGCGCTCACGCCATAGCAGCTCGGCGTCCAGCCCGCGCCATTTGCCGCTGCCGTAGCGGATGGCGGCGTCGGCGTGGCCCGCATGCAGGTCCACGGCATCCAGCGAGGCATGCACATGCAGGTCGAACTCCGGCGCCACGGCCCGCAGCCTCGGTGCGCGCGGCAGCAGCCAGCGTGCGGCGAAGGCCGGTGTGGCCGATACCGTGAGCGTCTTGCGCGATGGCGGCGCGCGCAGCTTACCCACGGCCCGCTCCAGCGCATCAAAGCCCTCCCGCGTGCCCGGGTACAGTGCGGCGCCGTGCGCGCTCAGCACCAGCCGGCGCGGCAGGCGCTCAAACAGTGTCACGCCAAGCACCTGTTCCAGCAGCCGCAGCTGATGGCTCACCGCCGTCGGCGTGACCGACAGCTCTTGTGCGGCGTGCTTGACGCTCAGGTGCCGCGCGGTGGCTTCGAACGCGCGTAGCGCGGTGAGCGGCGGCAGGCGGCGGGGTGTGGTTTCAGATGAGAAATCTTCAGCCATGAGGCGGAGAAAGGATCGGTTGTGAGCAGACTATGGCGAGTCTACATTGCCATCACCCTCAACCGCATGTGCTGACCCATGAGAACGGCTCAGGCATGACCAACCGCAAATGAGAACAACATGGCTCACCTCCTGCATATCGACGCCAGCGCCCGCCCGGGACGCTMCGGCACCGACGCCCACGGCTCGCACACGCGCCGTCTCTCGCACCGTTTCGTCAGCCTCTGGCAAGCGGCGCGTCCCGCGGACACGCTGACTTACCGCGATGTGGGCCAGCAACCGCCCGCGCCGGTCAACGCTGACTGGATCCGCAGCGCCTTCACGCCGAGCGCGCGGCGCGAGCGGTGGATGGATGCGGTGCTGGCCGAAAGCGATCGCCTGGTTGCGGAAATCGAGCACGCCGACGTGCTGGTGATCGGCGTGCCGATGTACAACTTTGGCGTGCCTGCGCAGCTCAAGGCGTATATCGACAATATCGTGCGCGTGGGCAAGACCTTCGGCTTTGATCGAGAGCGCGCGGGCGAGCCTTACTGGCCGATGCTGGCGGGACGCGGCAAGCAACTGGTGCTGCTGACCGCGCGCGGCGACTATGGCTACGGTGGCCGCCTGGCCCGGCTCGACCATGTCACCCCGGCGTTGCGTGCGGCGTTCGGCTACATCGGTATCGATGACGCGTTGGAGGTCGCTATCGAGTATGACGAGTTCGGCGGCGAGCGGCTGGCTACCTCGATTGCGCAGGCCGAGGTGCAGGTGGAAGCCGCAGTTGCCACGGCGATGCGGCGAATGACCTGCGAGGCCGCGGCCATGCAGCCCTGAGCCCCGTGTGGTCTTTGCGCGCGGCTCGCACGCATCCAGTGTGTGCATCCACAGCGCGCTTCGCCGCGTATCTGGTTTAACCGCGCGATTCACGTGTGGCCGGACCAGCGCAAGGCGCTGCTCCCCTGCAAGCCAGCCGCGATCCGCCGATCGCCCAGAAGGAGATTGCCATGACCCGCCATTTCTTCAAGTCGTTGATGACTTCGGCCGCACTTGCCGRCATTGCCGCCACGGCGGTTCCGGCGCAAGCCGCTGGCCCCAAGGACAGTGCCGTGTCCGGGGACCGCTACGGCTACGTCTTCCATGCGTCGCGTTTCGATGTCTATAGCGATGGCGCTCGCCTGGACCCGGCCGCCGCGCCGGCGATGGGCGCGGACGCCAGCCGCCTGCGCAAGCCGGATCCGTTCTCGGACGGGGCGCAAAAGCTGGCTGGCATGGACCGCGGCGGCGTTTCAGCGGACCCGGCGCGCACGGTCGATCCGTTCCAGGACGGGGCGCAGAAGCTGGCCGGCATGGACCGCAGCGGCCCTTCCGCGGATCCGGCGCGTAGGTTCGACACCTATCAGGACGGCGCGCATGCCTGACCATCGGAGCGATAACCGGGGTGATCGCCAGGGTGATAGCCGAAGTGCTGGCCTGCAGCCTCGCAGGCGCCTCGTTCAGGGTTTTTGACGTTCGCATGCAAGTCAATGCACTGCACCGCGCCGCCTTGGTGGCACACTACTGCCTATGCCCGCCGGCGCGAGCATCCTCGCTCGCGCCGATTACCTTGAAGGGGCGAAAACGGCCATAGTGCGGAGACCGGTGTGGGTGAATTGCAGTCCTTGCTGGAGAGCCACGGCGTGATGCTGGTGTTTCTCAATGTGCTGGCCGAGCAGGCCGGGCTGCCGGTGCCGGCCGTTCCCATGCTGTTCGTTGCCGGCGCGCTCGGCATGCGCGAGAGCGGCCCTGCGCTGGGAGCCGTGCTGGCGGCCGTTATCCTGGCCTGCCTGATTGCCGACACGGCCTGGTACTTCGCCGGCAAGCGGCTCGGGCAACCCATGCTGCGCACCATCTGCCGCGTTTCCATCTCGCCCGACAGCTGCATCCGCCAGACCCAGTCGCTGTACCTGCGCGTGGGCCCGCGCTCGCTGGTGTTCGCCAAGCTGCTGCCAGGCGCGGGCGCATTGTCCACCGCCATGGCCGGCATGACCTCCACGCCGTTCGCGGTGTTCCTGTTCTACGACGCCATCGGGGCGCTGGTGTGGGCCGGCGGCGCGCTGCTGGTTGGCGTGGTGTTCACCGATTTTGTCGAAGTCATCCTGAACGCCTTCAGCACTTATGGCCCGGTGGCCGTCATGGTGGTGTTGGGCGCATTCGCCGCTTTCGTCGCGTGGAAGTTCTGGCGGCGCGTGCGCCTGTTGCGCCGCACCCGGCGTGTGCCCCGCATGTCGGTGGGGGAACTGGAAGCGCGCCGGCTAGGCGATCGCTTCCCGCTGGTGCTCGACGTGCGCAGCGACGCGGTGGAGCGGATCCCCGGCGCGATGATCATCGACCTGAATGCGCCGCTGGAATTACTCTCCGAGCATCCGACCAGCATCGACATCGTGGTTTACTGCGCCTGCCCGCATGAGGTGTCGGCAGCGGTGCTGGCGGAACGCCTGAAGGCGGCCGGCTACGCCAATACCTGGGCGCTGGCCGGCGGCTTCGACGAATGGAAGCGCCTGCATGGCGAGGCATCGCAGGCCGCTGCCATCGAGGACGATGCCGCAGCGGCGCTTGCGCCACACACGGGTGGTCCCGGCGCGCTGCGCTAGCGCCGCACGACGGGGTCAGCAGCCGACCCAGTAGGCGTAGCCCACCAGCCGGTCGCCGAGGAAATACAGGCGGTACTGGTCGCCGTCGCCGTCCAGCGTGTAGAGCGTGGTGTAGGCGAGCTGTTCGAGCGGGTCGCCCTCGTCGCGGTCGGACGGGCTGCGTACCTTGCCTGGCGCCTCCGCCATCTTCCAGCGCGGGTTCTTGCGCATGGCCGTGTTGAGCTGCGCCAGCGTGGAGGCCGCGGTAATGTCCTGGCTTTCCAGCTTGAGCGTCAGCCCGGCCGGGATGCCGTGCAGCGCGCGGATCACGGCGTCGCCGCTGCGGYCCACTTCGATCAGCGCATCGGGGTAGTGGTAGTGCATCAGGTGCTCTTCGTCGAGCGCCGTGCCGCATTCATCCTGGTTGGGCGTGATGTCCGGCGGCTTGCCCCACGCCGCCTGCACGTCCGCCATGCTGGTCAGCCCGCGCAGCGCGACCAGCGGGCGGGCCAGCGGCGCGGGCGCAAAGCTGGGCCCGTCGTCCGGCTGGGCAGCATCGTCGGCGCGCGTTGCCTGCGCATCCGATGCGGCGGCGGCGGCGGATGAGGATGTGGCGGAGGTGGCCGGCGCCGGTTCATTGCGTTCGCAGCCAGGCAGCGCGGCTAGCGCGGCGCAGGCGGCGAGGGTGGACAGGCAGCGGGACAGCGCGGGGCTGTCGGTGTCGTTCAGGCGGAGCATGTTGCAAGAATAGCCGCTAAGGCGGCGACTACGTCAGGAGCGCAACCATACACTGAAGCGCGCCCGCTGAGAATGCCCGMGTGTGGCTTGCCGCACGTCCGGGCACCGCCGCGCCTGGTTTCAGTGCGCCGCGCCGGCGCGCTGGAAACCTGTCATGTCGGGATAGATCGCGCGGATCTTGCCCCATTCCACCACGTTGAAGAACTGGCACTTGCCCGCGCCGAAGCGCTTGGCCACTTCCACGCAGAAGCGCACCGCTTCGGCGATGTCGATCTCGTGGTTGGCGCTGGTGGCGCTGCCCGAGACCACCGACTGCGCCGTCAGCGCCACGCCTACCACCGGGGCGGCGGTGGCCACATGCGGCTGCATGATGCTGTTGAAGTGGTACAGGCCGTTGTGATAGGGCGTGATGTCCTGCTGCGAGATCGGGAAGGTCACTGCCGGGCAACCGGTGGTGGATTCCATCGCCGCCACCAGGTCCGGGCTCACGCGCAGGATATAGCCCTGCATGGCGGTGGGCGAGATCGCAAAGCCGCGGTGCTTGATGATGCTGTTGCCCTTGGAGGCATCGAGCGACAGGATCGCGTCCATCTCGGGCAGCACCTGGTACGCGTTCATGGTGTCCGACGACACCGGCATGCCCATGAACGGCACCGGATCGTGCGGCTGCATCGACACGTTGGTGGACAAGTGCGTGGTCACGATGACGTCGCCGGCCAGGTGGTCGCCCTTGTGCTTCATCGGCGCCAGCTTGAGCGCCACGGCCAGGCTGCCGATCGGGCCGTCCGCATCGGACACCAGGCCTACCAGCTCCGGGCGCTGACGACGTCTACCGTTACGCCGGCGGCGGTGTAGGCGTCGAACAGTTCGCGGACAACTGCGCCGTTGGCGTTAGGGCTGTCCAGGGCTTCGTGGATGACCAGGGTTTGTTGCAGGGGCATGGGGTTCTCCTTGGATTGGGTGGGTTGAAGCGAACTTCAAAGTCAACTTCAAAGGCCTAAGGTCGAAGGCTTAAAGTCAAAGGCTTAGAGTCAAAGGCAGTTTCACCACCTCTGCGGGGCGGCGACCTACTTTCTTGTCWTGCCAAGAAAGTAGGCAAAGAAGGCGCGCCGGATGGGGCGACTACCCCCTCGGGCTTCGACGAAAAGAGCGGCCGGGACCCAAACTCGCATCGCCTTAAGGCGATACTCAGACATGGGTCCCTCTTTTCCGCCCTTTTCGCCGAATCAAAAGAGCGGCCGGGACCCAAACTCGTATCGCCTTAGGGCGATACTCAGACATGGGTCCCTCTTTTCCGCTCTTTTCGTCGAAGCCCGAGGCGCCCCATACGGCATAGGTAAACCTTGACGGCTCGCTTCGCATCGCGCTGGGGTGTTTCCCGCCCCTCGGGCGGGAAACACGGCTGCCACAGTTGGTTGATCTTGCCGCTGGTTGGCTCCCCTCTCCCGCGCTTGCGGGAGAGGGGATGGGGGAGAGGGCGGGCGACCGATATGCCGCCGTCATGCCAATCCGCATTGACCTGCCGTACCTTCAAAACAAATGGCGCATGCCCAGCATCACCGTCGTCTGGTTGTTGCGGCCGTCCAGCTTCTTGCCGCTGTCGCCGGTCCAGTTGGTCGTTGCGTTGCCGAACAGGCCGGACCAGTCGCCATGTACCCAGTCGTACGCCAGTGCCAGATACACGTCGGTGCGCTTGCTGAAGGCGTCGGCGCGGGTGCGGTCGTGCATCACGCTTGCGGTCAGCGTGACGGCGGGGGTGACCGTGTAGTTGGCACCCACGGTGAAGAAGTCGTCGCGCCGGCTGCTGCCAAACACCGAGTTGAACGCGGCGCGGTTAGTGGCCGTGGCGGCGGTCGACATGCTGGTGATGGTGGCGGTATCGGTGCCGCCCTTGGACGAGTCGAAGCCAGCGTCGCGGTCGCTGTAGATATAGTTGGCGAACAGGCTCGCGCGGCCCGCCGAGGCTTTCAGCCCGGCCAGGTAGATGCGCGCGGCGCGGCTCATGCTGTCGCGGGTCTGCTGGAAGTCGCCCACGGCCACGAGCGGGCCCGAGGCGTACTTCACGCCCAGCGAGACCGACGACATCGCGGCGCCTTTGCCCGCGGTCTCGCCCAGCGCGTACTCGGCAATCAGCGCCACCGGGCCGTAGTTGCCGGTGTAGCTGATCGCATTGTCATAGCGCTGGCCGGTCAGGAAGACCATCCACGCATTGGACGGCGCGGCGCCCACGCCGAGCGGGTCCACGTGGTACAGCATGGTGTTGGCCGTGGTGTATTGCCGGCCCAGCGCCACCTCGCCGTAGCGCTTGCTGCCGATCCTCACATAGGCCTGGCGCCCGAAGAGCTGGCCCTGCTGGTCGAGCTTGCCGGTGTCCGCCAGCAGGCCGTTTTCGAGCACGAAGCCCGCCGACAGATCGCCGCCCAGGTCTTCGCTGCCCTTCAGGCCGAAGCGGCTGCCGTACAGAAAGCCCTCGCCACCCTGTTGCAGGCCAGCCAGCGCGCTGCCGTTGGGGTCCGAATGGGTCTGGTAGGTGAGCGCGGTGTCGATCACGCCGTACAGCGTGACGCCGCTCTGCGCCATTGCGGCGGCGGGCAGGCTCAATGCGAGTGCGCCAAGCCGGTGCTTGTTAGTCATGGTGTTTCCTCCTCCAAGGGCAATGGGGGGCCCGCGCAGGGGTCTTTCGCCCTGCGTCGGGGTGTGGCGTGGGTGGTTCAGCGCCGGGAGGCGCCGGGGTTCAGATCCGGAAATCAGGCCCGGAAGTCTTGCCAGCCGTCCATGCCGGCCGGCCCGGTGATACGTGACAGGGGGAAGGTCTCGCCCTCGCGCAGCGTCTGTACCTGTCCCTCGGCAGTGAAGTGCAGCGCGTGGCGTTCGCCCAGCACGGTGCCGTTGCTGCCGTCGGAGAGCAGCGCGGAGCCTTCCGGCAGCGCGAAGACCTGCTCCGGCGCATTGATGTGCAGGAACTCCGCCAGGCGCTCCTCGCGGCTTTCGCCGTTATGGCCGGCGGGCTTGCCGCTGATGAAGTGCGGGTTGATCTGGAACGGCACCAGGCGCAGCGCGCGCAGCGAGGGCGGCTGCACGATGGGCATGTCGTTGGTGGTGCGGATGGTCGGGCTGGCCACGTTGCTGCCGGCGCTCCAGCCCACGTACGGCGTGCCGGCCTGCACCTTGGCGCGGATCGCGTCGACGAGATTGGCGTCGTACAGGCGCTTGAGCAGCGCGAACGTGTTGCCGCCGCCAACCGCGATGGCTTCGGCCTCGTCCACCGCGCGGCGCGGGTCGGCACTGTGGTGGACGGACGCCAGCGCGTAGCCCAGGCGCTCGAACATCGGCTTGACCATGCCTTCATAGGCATCGAAGCTGAAGGTCACGCCGGCGAAGGGGATGAACAGGACCTTGCGCGGCTCGTGCTTGAGCAGGGCATGGATCTGCGCGTCAGCGTGTTCGAGGTAGCCGAGGTTGTCCTTGCGGGAGCTGCTCATCAGCAAGATGCGTTGGTTCATGTCGGGTTCCGGTAGTTCAGTCGTGATGTCAGGTTCAGGCCACGGCGGCGGCGATCAGCTCGGCCACGCGGTCGATTTCCTCATGGGTATTGAAGTAATGCAGCGAGACGCGCGCCATGGTGGACACGCCGTAGCGCGCCAGGATGGCATCGGCCATGAAGTTGCCGGCTTCGATGATGCACTGCTGCTGCTCCAGCGCGGCTACGATTCTCGCCGGGTTCACGCCGCGCACATTGAAGGGCACGATGCCGATGCGGTCGGCGGCATCGGATGGGCCGTAGAGTTCGAGGCCAGCGACGGCGCAGAGCTTCTGCAYGGCGTAGGCGGTGAGATCCAGCACGCCCCAGCTCGGCTGGCGCACGCTGAAATGCGTCGGCAGGCCTAGGGTGCCGTTGAGGGTCTTGAGCATGCGATCTTTGCGTCTTGCCGTTTTTGTGTCTCTATATAAGAGACGGTGTCGCTGCATTTGTAAAATGCCAGGCTTGGCCGTGGCATCGAACAATCAGGGTAAACACCGAACGCCGCCGCGCAACGGCGCACGCATGTGTGCTTCGCCACACCATGACGCCGCCTATACTTGGGCGGGAATGTGCAAAGGAAGGGGCCCCGCATGCCAGTCCACGAGCAGCCTTCGGATGACGAACTGGCCCGCATTGCGCGCCGGCGCCGGCAGCTCGGCATTGCCCGGCGCGTGCGCGATGGCGACAGCAACTGGGCGCTGGCACTCTCGGGCGGCGGGATCCGCAGCGCGACGTTCTGCCTGGGCGTGATGCAGGCACTGGCCAAGGCGCCTGCACCACCGGTGGCCGGTCCCGCGCTGCATGCAGTTGCCAAGGAGGCGCCGTCGGATGCCATCCAGGAAGGCGACGGACCGGATGCCATCAACCCTGCCCCCGCGCCAGCCACCACCTCCTTGCTTGGCCAGTTCGATTACCTGTCCACCGTCAGCGGCGGCGGCTACATCGGTGCTTTCTTCTGCAGCCTGTTTGTGCCGGGCCGGTTGAAGCCGGGCACCACGCCGCCGGAGGCCGCGGCACTCGCCTACCGCACGCTGCAGCATGAGCCGCCGGAGCGCATCCGCTCGTCGGCATCCTACGGCCCCGACCCGGGGCGCGCCGCGATGGCGTGGCTGCGCGAGAACGGCCGTTACCTGACGCCGACCGGCGCCGGCGATTCGCTCTACGCGGCCTCGCTGGTGGTGCGCAACTGGTTCGCCATGCAGTACGTGATCGGCAGCGCGCTGCTGTTGCTGCTGGCGGTGCTGGCGTTGCTGCGCCATCTCGCCATCGGCACCTGGCTCGACCTGGGCCGGCACGAGATGGACCTGCTGCACGATGCCCGCCAGGTGTTCAATGAGGGCGGCCTGGCGATCTGGTGGAGCGAGTTGCTGTGGCTGCCGCTGGCGGCGCTTCTGCTGTTTGCCGTGCCGCCAGGCGTGGCGTACTGGCTGGTCTATCCGCGCGGCGGCGATGGCAAGGCGGCCTTGCGCTTTGACAGCCTCGCCACGCGCCTGGCCGCGCTGGCCGGCGTGGCGATGCTGGTCATGGCCGCGGTCCTGCACCACCTCGGTCCGGGGCTGGTGCTGTCGTGCCTGTTGCTGGCGATGGCGGTGCTGACGCTGTCAGGCGTGGCTTGCTGCTTTGTGTTGTGCCGGATGCCGCCGGCTACCGTGCAGGACTACCGGGTGCGGGCCACGCGCCTGCTGAGCCAGGCCATCGGCATTGCGCTGTGGCTCGCGGCGCTGGGCGTGGCGGACACCGTGGCGCGCACCTTCTATCTCTACACGCAGGCCTCCCATCAGCCCTGGCGCACGCTCGGGCTGGCGGCGACGCTGGGTGGGCTGGTCTGGCTGATCCGCTATGGCGCGGCGCTGGTCGACGGCAAGGGCGGTAATGCCGGTAATGGCAAGGGCCGCATGTGGCGCGCGCGCCTGCCGGCGTCGCTGCTGGCGGGCATTGCTGCCGCCGTGGTGGCGCTGCTGGTCTTCGTGCTGTGGTCGTGGCTGGTGCTGTGGGTGCGCTGGAATGGCGGCGAGCCGCTCGACTGGTTCACCTTCGGCAACGCCTACACCACGCCGGTGCTGTGCACGCTGATCGTGCTGGCGCTCGGGCTGACCATGATCGCGGGGCGTTTCGCCGGCTTCCTGAACCTGTCGACGCTGCAGCCGTTTTACTCGGCCCGCCTGACCCGCGCCTACCTTGGCGCCTCCAACGGCAAGCGCTTCATGCCCGGCAGTGGCGCGGCGCCCGCGCAGCAGCACGGCAGCCAGCGCGCCAGGCTGAGCGTGGCAGAGCCAGCGGACGGTGACGCGCTCAGCCTGAACACCTACTACGATCCCGTCATGCTGGCGCCGCTGCACCTGATCAATGTCACGCTCAACCTCACCGTGGATTCCGCCGAGCAGCTGGTGCARCGCGACCGCAAGGGCAAGCCGCTATGCGTGGCGCCAGGACCCTTCGTGCTGCCGGCGACGGCCTCGCGCTCCATGCCCGAGGATTCCTTCGTGTGCTTCACCGTGGACGGGCAGCGCTATTTCCCGGAAACGCACAAGGCGGGCGGCAGCGAGCTCTCGCAATCGCGCACGCTGGGCGACTGGATCGCGACCTCGGGCGCGGTGGTCTCGACCGGGCTGGGCCGCTCCACCACGCTGGGCACATCGCTGCTGCTAGGGTTGGCCAACCTGCGCCTGGGCACCTGGTGGCCGTCGTACCCGCTGGATGCCGGCAGCGCGCCGCGCGCCGGCGGCGCAGACCGCAACCGCGTGCAAGCGGACCTGCCAGGGTCGCCCTGGCTGGGCGGGTTTATCACGCTGTTGCGCACGCAGTACTACCTGGCCTGCGAACTGAGCGCGCGCTTTCACGGCACGCGGCGCGGCTGGCAATACCTGTCGGACGGCGGGCATTTCGAGAACACCGCCGTGTATGAGCTGCTGCGGCCCGAGCGCGGGGTGGGGCTGGTCGTGCTGTGCGATTGCGGAGCGGACCCGGACTACCAGTTCGGCGACCTGGCCAACCTGATCCGGCTGGCTCGTATCGACATGGGGCTGGAGATCGTGGTCGATGCCGCGGCCGCCGGCGATGCCGTGCTGGGCAGCGTGTTCGGCACGCCGGAGGATTTTCTGCCGGCGGCACGCCAGAACCGGGCGGCGGCCAACAAGTGCGCGCTGCTGTTGAACGTGTACCGCGCGCTTGAGCCCGCCGCCACGCGCCGTCCCGTATCGCGCATCGTGCTGCTCAAGCCCTGCCCGATTGCCTCGGCGCCGGTTGATGTGCAGCAGTACCGCGCCGGCCATCCGGTATTTCCGCAGGAACCCACGATCGAGCAGTTCTTCAATGAAGCGCAGTGGGAGAGCTACCGCGAGCTGGGGTTCTCCATCGGTCAGCTTGTGTTCGGCGGCGGCCCCGGCGGCGATGCGGTGGCGCGCGCCTTGTGGGCGCGCTAGCGCCCGAAACCCACCACCTCTTCCAGCCGGCGGCTGGCTTCGCGCAGGGCTTCCAGCATGCGCGGGACCGATTCCTCATTCAGGCGTTGCTGCGGGCCCGCAATGGCCAGCGAGCCAACTACCTCGGCCTGGTCGCGCGACCACAGCGGCAGGGCCAGGCCCGCCACGCTGGCGGCGGCCTCGCCGCGCTGCCTGGCGTTCTCCAGCACACGGGCCCGGAAGGCGTCGTCCTGGAAGGCCAGGATGGCCTTGGCGTGCGCGCCCGCGTGCAGCGCAAAGCGCTGTCCAAGCTCGATAGAGAAGCGCAACTGATGCTRGCTCTGGACCATGCCGACGCATAGCCCCTCATGGCCGTCCAGCCACGACAGGAAGACAGTCTCGCCGCTTTGCGCGGCCAGCTTTTCCAGCACGGGCTGCACCACCTCGGCGGGCGAGAACGTCTTGCGCACCACCTGGCCCAGCTCGAACAGCCGCAGCCCCAGCGAATACTTGCCGCTGGCCGCGTCCTGCAGCAGGAAACCGTTGGCGGCAAAGGTGGCCAGCACGCGGTGCACTACCGCGTGATGCACCCCGCTGTGCTTGGCCAGCTCGCGCACGCCCCAGGTGGGCTGGCGCACCGTGAAGTAGGTCAGCAAGGCCAGCGCGCCGTCGAGAGTCTTGAGAGTCATACCGTTATCCTGCCTTGATCCTGCTTTGCATCGGCGGCATGGTACGGATAAGCGGCGCGCGGCTCAATCTTTGTTGTCGAGAAGGCACGGTGGCGGGGGGCGCCAGCCGGACCTCGTCGTACTTGCCGTTGTCAGGAAGTGCTCTGCGATTGCGGCGAAAGACGCAAAGCAGGTCTCGAAAACTGGCTTCTCTTTTGCGAACAGAAGAGGGAGCAGGCGCTGCGAGAAATCTCGGCGCAGGCCTTCGTCGCTACGGGCGCGATCCAGCGCGTTGCTCAGGACGGCGTAGGGCTTGGTATCGAACCCGTGATGTTGGCCCTTGAACTCTTCAACGTCTTTTGCCACGAGCGCGGCAAAGACAGCACGAGCCGGCTCGATTGCGTCTGGCCGTGCCGCGTGGATACGCCAGACGTCATAGACGTGGCGAACCAGCGCCGGGTCGGAGTCGCCACGCTGGTGCCCATCCCACTTCCAGGCGCAGCGTCGCAAGAGCGAAAGCACCTTCTCCGCGAGGGTCTCCGCGATCGAGATCGCAAGCATCTGGAAACGAACCGGCGTGTCGCGGGGAATGAAACGATCCAGCAGGTAGCCCATATCGAGCGCTTCGACCGGGAGCTTGGGCGGACGATGGATGAGTTCGACTTTCAACTCTGGACGCAAGACGCCGGAGACATCCTTGAATTGCGGACCATACTCAACCGCAAGCCTGTAGTAGCGACGGTTGTCGTTGGAGAACGGGTTGTTCTTGTCTTCGATTTTCGTAAAGACGAAGCCAACCCGGGTCAGGCGCTCCTCCAGTTCGGTCGGGATGTCGCCCAGGCGCTTGCGCGTCGAATGACCTTTCGGCAGCGCATAGCCATCCGGAGCGTCTTCCAGCAGAACCTCGATGTCGATGTCTTCCGACATCCGTTCGATGAGCCGTGGGCTTTCGACAGGCAGGTGCCGCCGGCAAAGACAAGCTGGCTCTTCAGTGCTACCCGAGCCGGGCGCGTATCTCCCTTCCTGCGCTCTTGCCGATGTGCGATGTGCACGATCCGGATTTTGGCGAGTGCAATCAGCGCATCGGTGATGTGGATGTCTTTTTCCGCTACCGCGGGCGGTAAGTTGTTCAGCAGGCCTGCCGAGCGAATTCGGTGAAAAAGTGCGCAAAAATCCATAAAAAACTCCCGATTCCTCGGGAGCCCCTTGCTTTCGCGCTTAACCCGGCTGTGCCCGCATCGCACGGAGCCGGACGGCCAGGCCAAACACTACCGGTTGACCACCTTGGCCGGCATCGCCAGCACCAGGAAGCAGCTCGCCACCAGGCAGCCTGCAAACAGGATCAGGCCAGCGCTCGGGCTGTGGAATGTGTCCTTCAGCCAGCCCAGCAGGTAGGTGGCCGCGAAGCCGCCCAGGTTGGCGATGGRGCAGGCCAGCGCAATGCCGGCGGCGGCCGCGGTGCCGCTCAGGAAGGTAGATGGCAGGCACCAGAACACCGGGAAGGTCGCCACGATGCCCACGTTGGCCACTGTCAGCATTACCAAGGTGGCGGAGGTGGAGCCGGTGACGAAGGTGCTGCCGACCAGGCCGGCCGCGCCTGCCAGGGTGGGCAGCACAATGTGCCAGCGGCGCTCGCGCGTCTTGTCGGAGTGGGCGCCGTTGAGCAGCATCCCGATCACCGCCGCGGCGTGCGGGATGGCGGTGAGCAGGCCGATGTGCAGCGGGCTGGCCACGCCGGAGTCGCGGATGATGGTGGGCATCCAGAAGCCGATGGAGTAAGTGCCCATCAGCAGGCACATGTCGATCAGGCCCAGCATCCACACGCGGCGATCGGCGAAGGCGGCCATGAGCGAGTGGTTGTTTTCCACCAGCACGTCCGTATCCAGGTTGCGCTGCAACGTGCGCTTTTCGTCCGCCTGCAGCCACTTGGCGTCCTTGATGCCGTTGGGCAGGTAGATGAACACCATCACGCCCAGCAGCACCGAGGGGATGGCCTCCAGGAAGAACAGCCACTGCCAGCCGGCCCAGCCGTGCATGCCGGCGAAAGCGGTCATGATCCAGCCGGACAGCGGGCTGCCGATCATGCTGGCAAGCGGCAGGCCCATCATGAACAGCGCGATGATCTTGCTGCGCTTGTGGGTGGGAAACCAGTAGGTCAGGTACAGCAGCACGCCGGGCAGGAAGCCGGCCTCGGCCGCGCCCAGCAGGAAGCGCAGCACGTAGAACTGCGTTGGCGTGGTGACGAACATGGTCGCCCCCGACAGCAAGCCCCACGTCACCATGATGCGGGCGATCCAGAGGCGCGCGCCCACCTTTTGCAGCACCAGGTTGCTGGGTACCTCGAACAGGATGTAGCCCACGAAGAACAGGCCCGCGCCMAGCCCGTAGATCGTCTCGCTGAAGTGCAGGTCGTCCAGCATCTGCAGCTTGGCCAGCCCGACGTTGATGCGGTCGAGATAGGCGGCGAGATAGCAGGCGCAGAAGAACGGAATCAGGCGCCAGGTCACCTTGCGGTAGATGTCTGGCTCGGCCGCCGCGGGTAGTACGCCCGCCGCGCCGTCTTGATACTGATACGACATGTTCACTCCTTTACTGTTTACCGTTGTCTACCGTGTGTGTGTCTTTTCCACCGCTGCGCTCGGCTGGCTTGTGCTGTTTGCTATGCAAGCAGCGGGCCAGGCCTGTTCAGTGATGGATGGGCTGTTTTTTATGGTTTCCGGCGGGCTGGCCGGGGTGTTGCGCGCCGTCCTTGTGCAGGGGCGGCACCGCTTTCCTTCATCCGGCACTCATGTAGTGCCTGCTACATGATCGTTCAGCGTAAGCTACATAAAACAAGCTAGCAAGAGCGTGGTGGTGGTTTTCTCCTCGGGGTTTTCCCCGTGCCGCGCGGCGTATGCATTGGGTGCGCGCGGCAGGGGGCGGCGGCAAGGTGGCTTGCCGGGAAAAATGGCGGACTGATGGCTTCAGGCCGGCCTGGTATTGTTCAGTGCCTGATTAATGAGTGGGTTGGTGAGCGGGAGCCGCGCGCAGCCGCGCGAGCGTATCGTCCACGTTGTCCCAGGCGGGCTTGTCGGGGGCGAAGCGCTTGCGCAGGTAGTGCACCAGTTGCGTCAGCTGATGGTCGTCCAGGCTCTCGCCAAAGGCTGGCATATAGCCCAGATCGCTTGTCCCCGGCGTGGGAATGCCATCCAGCAGCACGCGGATCAGGTTGTCCGGCTTGTCGCCGTGCAGGTTGGTATTGAGCGCGAGCGACGGCTTGATGCCGAATTGCCTGATGCCCTGGTCACCCTGGTGGCAGACCGCGCAGGCATTCTGGTACAGGCGCGCGGCGGGTCCGCCAAGCGTGCGCGCGGCTTCGGCGCTGCGTTGCTCGAGCTGCTGCGCCTGTGCGCTGGCCGCCGCCGCATCGGGCTGCGCGTCGCCGAACGATGCCACATAGTGCGCGATGGCACGCACATCATCCTCGGGCAGCAGCGCCAGTTCTTCGATCACCGGTGCCATCGGCCCGGCCGCCGCGCCATGATGCGGGGCGTAGCCGGTGCGCAGGTAGGAAAACAGCGATTGCTCCGTCCACGGCACCGGCGCGTGCGACAGCTTGCCTAGCGCGGGCGCTTCCCAGCCTTCGGCCTCGCCGCCGCCAAGATAGCGCCGGCCGCCTTGTTCGGCGCCCAGCGCGTTGCGCGGCGAATGGCAGGCGCTGCAGTGGCCCAGGCCTTCGGCGAGGTACGCGCCGCGGTTCCACTGCGCCGAGCGGGCCGGATTGGCCTCGAAGGGCTTGGGGCTGTGGAACAGCAGGTTCCACCCGGCCATCAGCGGGCGCAGGTTGTAGGGGAAGGCCAGCGCGGTCTCGGGCGCCTTGGCGCGCACCGGCTCGGCGGCCATCAGGTAAGCGTAGAGCGCCTGCAGATCGCCATCGCTGGTCTTGGCAAAGGCGGTGTAGGGGAACGCCGGGTAGAGATGCCGGCCATCGCGATGAATGCCCTGGCGCATGGCGCGCTCGAACGCCGCGTAGGACCAGTTGCCGATGCCGGTCTCGACATCGGGTGTGATGTTGGTGCTGTAGATGGTGCCGAACGGCGTGTCCAGCGCCTGCCCGCCCGCATTGCGCGCGCCGTTGGGCGCCGTGTGGCAGACCGCGCAATCCCCGGCCGCCGCTACCAGCCGGCCGCGCTCGATGGTGGCGGCCGAGTAGAAGCCGGCTTCGGGCGGGGCTACGGGCGCAATGGGCGCACGCCATGGCATTGCCGTGGCGAACAAGCCGGCCGCGGCGGTGGCGCCGGCCAGCAGCCAGTTGCGCTTGCGGGCGGCGCCGCGCTTGGGCGTGTCATCGGGATTGGCCTGCGCGGCCAGCGCAAGCCGGATGCGTTCGCCGCTGAAGGGCGGCTCGCGCAGGCGCACGCCGGTGGCGTCGAAGATGGCGTTGGCCACGGCCGGCGCGGCGGGCAGGGTGGCGGCCGCGCTCGTGCCGAGCGTGGCGCTGGCGGGGCTCAGCGCGCCGGCAATGYGCACTTCAGGCACTTCCGGCAGTTGCGCGCCGGCAAGCGCCGGCACGCTGGCATCGCGTACCGCGGGCAGGTTGGCGGCGGGCCAGCTATCGAAGCGGCCGCCGTCGACGGTGAGTTGCTGTGCAGCGCGCGCGGCTTCGTGCTGCAAGGCCACCGCATTGGCGCCGCCTTGTTCGCCCGCATCGCTGTCGTGTCCTAGCGTGACGCCGGTGACGCTGACCTCGCCGGTGGTGGCATCCACTTCGACTTCCGCTACCCAGGCCGACCAGCTGTGCACGGGCTGGCCGCCATCGGCCAGCCCGGCTTCGATGGTGCTGGCGTACGCGAAGCCGCGTCCGCGCCGTACGTTCTGTAGCACTTGCGCGCGTTCGCCGCGTGGCTGCCAGCCGGCCTGCGCCGCGACCCGGCGCACGAGGCCAGCGCCGCGCGCGTCGTCGAGATGGCGCAGCCGCAAGGCCACGGGATCCTGCGCGCTTGCGGCGGCCACCTCGTCCAGGTGCGACTCATGCGCGAACACGTGGGCGCGCGCTGCCTGCGCCGGCGTGCTCGGCGTGCGGGGCTGTCCTGGCAGGTCGGCCTGCGCGACGCTCAGGCTGTCAAAGCGGTAGGGTGGCAGGATGGCATCGTCGCCCGCGTCGCCTGCGCCGTGCAGGGCGGATGCGTCCGGCTCGATCTCGCAGACCGGCGCTGGCGTGTGCGTTAGCCACAGAGCCAACGGCGGCGCGTGCATGACCGCCGCGCTGCCGCGCGCGTCCACGGCGCTGTTGACGGCGTAGGCGGCGATTTCGCCATCGCGCGTCCAGGCGCTTTCGATATGGGTGTTGACCACGGCCTGCATGGCGCCAAGTTCATGGGCCTCCACGCGCACGCGTACCACACGCCCTGCCGAATGCGCCAGCAGGGCGGCATCGGCGGCGGCGTGGTGGGCGTACAGGGGATCTTCGTCGTTGCCCGGAGCCTGCCAGCAGATCAAGGTAATGCGGTCTTCGCCGATGCCGAGCAGGGCGGCGAGTTCGGCCCGCAACGCGCCGGGGCGGCGGCTGGGCAGCCACACGCGCAGGGCGCTGTCGCGCCAGTCCGCAATCGCGGTGCAGCCGGCGGCTTGCAGGCCGGCGAGTGGCCATTGATAGTCCTGCGCGCTGCGGCCAGCGGCATCCGCCATGGCCTGCTCGGCGTCGCCGTGTTGCGCAACGATACGGCGGGTAAGTGAGCGGGCAAGTGAACGGGTAAGCGGCATGCGYGACGCTGCCGCTTGCGGCGGTGCCTGCCAGCGGGCGCGCAGCGCGTTGGCGGCTTGCAGCGCCTGTGGCGCGGCATCGGCTGCAATGCCGAGAAAGTCGCCACGGCGCAATACCGTGGCAACGCCAGGCAGGGCGCGCGCGGCCGTCTCATCGCAGTCGATCAGGCGGGCGCTGCGCAGCGTGCCTGTTTGCCATGCCAGCACGGGCGGGCGGATAACGTGCCCTGCCAGCCACTCCCGCTCGGGCGGCGGCTGCCATGCGCCGGGGCCGGCCTGCGCCATGACGAGGTCGTCGCGCCCGCTCATGCCGCGCCATCCTGGCCGGCGGCCTGGCGCAGCAGCACGGCAGCGCGCTGCACCGCGCGCAGGATCTCCACGTGCGTGCCGCAGCGGCAAAGGTTGAAACGCAGCGCCTCGCGGATCTGCGCTTCGTCGGGGTCGGGGTTTTCCGCGAGGAGTGCCTTGGCGGTCATGATCATGCCGTTCAGGCAATAGCCGCACTGCGCGGCCTGCTCATCGATAAAGGCTTGCTGCACCGGGTCGGGCTGCCCGCCGGTGGCCAGCCCGTCAAGCGTGGTGATGGCGCGTTGCGCCACCGCTTTCACGGGAATCACGCAGGAGCGCGCCGCCACCCCGTCCACCAGCACCGCGCATGCGCCGCACTGGCCCAGCCCGCAGCCGTACTTTGGCCCGTTGCAGGCGAGGTCGTTGCGCAAGATGTAGAGCAGCGGCGTGTCGGGATCGACCTCGGCATCGAGTTGGTACGTGGTCCGGTTGACCCGGAGGCACAGGGGGCGGGGCGTGTTCATCGGGGGCTGGGGGCGTTTTTAGAACATCACTCGCTCGGGGCCGGGGCCCGGGGGGCACCCGGCGGTCTGGCTGGGGCGTGGCTCAGGCTGCGGCGGCCACGCGCCCGGCTTCCACCAGCGGCTCGTTGAACACATCGTAACCGAAGCACCAGTCCGGGTTCTCGTTGGTGCGCAGCCACGTGTTGTTGTGCGAGACCCGTTGCACCTTGCCGGCACGCTCGGCACGGTTGGCTTCGTACAGCGAGAACGCGGCGCTKAAGTCCGACAGCCCGGTTTGTTGCAGGCAGCGGGTCAGCATGGCCGCGTCTTCGATGGCCATGGCCGCGCCCTGCGCCATATGCGGCTTCATCGGGTGGCAGGCGTCCCCCAGCAGCACCAGGCGGCCGCGGCTCCACACCGGCAGCGGATCGCGCTCCAGCAGCGGCCACTTGGTCACTTCCACGGTGCCTTCAATCAGCGATTGCACGCCTTCGTGCCAGCCGTCGAACGCGGCGCGCATTTCCTCGATGCTGCTGGGCAGCCAGCTCTTGGTCATGTCCCAGGTGGGCTCGGGCACACCGGTGACGTAGTAGATCTCGTCAAGCTTGCTGGTGTCGAAGTACACCATCATATGGCGATCGTCGGACCACCACTTGGTGCAGCGGTCATGGGTGAAGCCCTTGACACGCGCGATCGGGAACACGGCGCGGTGCGCCACGTAGCCGGTGTACTTGGGCGGCTCGGCGCCCAGCAGGGTCTCGCGGATGCGGGAGTTCACGCCGTCCGCGCCGATCACGATGTCGGCTTCGTCCACCGTGCCGTCGGCAAAGCTCAGGCGCACCACGTGGCCCAGGTCTTCCACGCTGGCCAGCTTCTTGTCGAACAGCAGCGTGCCGGGCGCCACCGCCTCGGTCAGCAGGGCGTGGAAATCCCCACGGTGCACGGTCAGGTAGCTGGCGCCGTAGTGCGACAGCGCGTAACGCCCCAGCGGGATCTGGGCGATCACTTCGCCGCTTTSCCAGTCGCGGCTGTACCAGAAGTCCGGGTGGCAGCCCATGTCATTGAGCGCATCCTCGAGGCCCAGCCGGCGCATGATCTTCATCACATTCGGCCCGACGTGGATGCCGGCGCCCAGGCGCGAGAACGCCGGAGCCTGCTCATACAGCCTGACTTGGAACCCGGCGCGCTGCAGCAGGGCGGCCGCAACCGTCCCCCCCAGTCCGGCGCCGATCACTGCGATCCGTGGTTTGCCTTGCACGATATTTCTCCTGGCGGTGTGATGTGGGTCTGAAGTGGCCGTCTGGCCAATCGGTAAATCGAGTGTACACACTAGAAATTTGCTTGTAAAGAAATGACATGCCATTCCTATGGAAAACCCTGATGCCAAAGTGACTGCCTCGATTCAATGCCCATAAACCGTGAAAACAAGCACCATATGAGAGGTTGATTCATGAAGCAGGCACTGAAATCGTGCGTCATGCCCGGTCGAACGTCTTGTTGTGCAAATAGCGTGTGTACACTACAATCGTTCGCAGGACACGGAGACCGCTGAAGGCTCCGGTCCGGCCGTGCAGGGCGCTTCTCCGCTAAGGCGGGCGCCAGGGCGGGTGGACAGAACAGACAGATGACGGAGTCGACAGTGCAGAAAATTTTCCGTATCGGCCAGATCGTGCCGAGCTCGAACACCACCATGGAAACCGAGATCCCGGCGATGCTGACGTTGCGCCAGCAGGTGCGCCCCGAACGCTTCACCTTCCATTCCAGCCGCATGCGCATGAAGAAGGTGGTCAAGGAGGAGCTGGCCGCGATGGATGCCGAGTCCGACCGCTGCGCGCTGGAGCTGAGCGACGCTCGCGTCGACGTGCTGGGCTACGCCTGCCTGGTGGCCATCATGGCCATGGGCCACGGCTACCATCGCGTTTCGGAACAGCGCCTGCAGGCCCATACCGCAGCCAACGGCGCTGACGCGCCCGTGATCACCAGCGCCGGCGCGCTGATCGATGCGCTCAAGGTGATCGGCGCCAAGCGCATCGCCGTGGTCGCGCCGTACATGAAGCCGCTGACCGAGCTGGTGGTGGACTACATCCGCAACGAAGGCTACGAGGTGGTGGACTGGCGCGCGCTGGAAATCCCCGACAACCTCGAAGTCGGCCGCCATGACCCGGCCAGGCTGCCTGGCATCGTCGCGCAGATGAACACCAAGGATGTGGATGCCATCGTGCTGTCCGCYTGCGTGCAGATGCCGTCGCTGCCGGCGGTGGCCAAGGTGGAAGCCATGACCGGCAAGCCGGTGATCACGGCCGCCATYGCCACCACCTACGCSATCCTCAAGCAGCTCGRCCTGGARCCSGTSGTGCCSGGCGCCGGTGCGCTGCTGTCGGGTGCCTATTGATCACGCCTTCGGTAAAGGGAGCCCAGCAATGAGCGAGTTTCTCCACGGCGGCAATGTGTTCGCCAATGGCATCCGCCAGCACTACCTGCGCTACGGCGGCAGTACCGGCGCGCGCGCGCAGCGCGATGCCGTGGTGATCGTGCCCGGCATCACCAGCCCGGCGGTCACCTGGGGCTTTGTCGGCGAGCAGTTCGGCAAGCACTTCGATACTTACATCCTGGATGTGCGTGGACGCGGCCTGTCCGAGGCCGGCGATGCGCTGGACTACGGCCTGGACGCGCAGGCGGCGGATGTGGCCGCCTTTGCGCAGGCGCTCGGCCTGGCGCGCTATGCCATCGTCGGCCATTCGATGGGCGCGCGTATCGGCGTTCGCGCCGCGCGCGGCAATCCCGCCGGGCTGACCCGGCTGGTGATGGTGGACCCGCCCGTGTCGGGCCCGGGACGGCGCGCCTATCCGTCGCAACTGCCCTGGTATGTGGATTCGATCCGGCTGGCGCGGCACGGTATCGACGCCGAGGGCATGCGCCGCTTCTGCCCCACGTGGACGGATGAGCAACTGCGCCTGCGCGCCGAGTGGCTGCACACCTGTGACGAGCGCGCCATCGTGACGAGCTTCGAGGATTTCCACCGCGATGACGTGCATGCCGACATGCCGTCGGTACGGGTTCCCACGCTGCTGATCGTGGCCGGCCGCGGCGACGTGATCTGCGCCGAAGACATCGAGGAGATTCGCGGTTTGCTGCCTGCCGTGCAGGTTGCGCGCGTGCCGGATGCCGGCCACATGATCCCGTGGGACGACGAGGCGGGTTTCTACCGCGCCTTCGGCGATTTCCTCGGTGCGCCGCTGCTGCAGGACCAGGCTGCGGCCTGACCCGGCTGATCCGCCTGCTTCACCCGAAAAGGAGAGAACATGCCAGTAAGCGATCACGACCTGACCCAGGCCTGGCGCCAGGTGCTCACGGCGCTGAGCCGAGACGCGCTGGCGTATCTCGGCACCACGCCGCTCACGGGCAACCCGGCCGCCATCGCCGCGCTCAAGGCCAGCGACCTGGTGCTGGACCTGATGACGCTGCTGTTCTCGCCCGAGCAGCACGAGATCCTTTCCGGCGGCACCAAGATCCTGCTGGCGGTGGAGCCGCCCGAGGTGCTGGTGCGGCTGGTGCCCACCGAAGGGGACCGCACCCGGGTGAAAGCCGCCACGGCGCGGCTGGCGCGCGCGCGGGAGATGCACATCACGTCCGATGCCGGCACMGACCTGCGCTGCGCGCTGGGCGAGTTTCCCGCCATCAGCGAGTATGGCTTCGTCGATGAGCCGGGCCGCTGGGACCACTGGCCAAGCGGCTTCGTGCTGACCTGGCCGGACGAGGGCGGTACCAACGGGCGCATCGTGCTCGATCGCGGCGACATCCTGCTGCCGATGAAGTCCTATGTGCAGGAGCCGATCGACATCACGGTCAGCAAGGGCTACGTCACCAGCATCGAAGGCGGCCTGGATGCCGAGCTGCTGAGCGACTACATGGCCTCGTTCAACGACCCCGAGGCCTACGCCATGTCGCATATCGGCTGGGGCCTGCAGCCGCGCGCGCGCTGGTCCACGCTCGCCATGTATGACCGCGAGGCCACCATCGGCATGGATGCGCGCGCGTTCGAGGGCAACTTCCTGTGCTCCTTCGGCCCGAACAACGAAGCCGGCGGCAGCCGCGCCACGGCCTGCCATATCGATATTCCCGTGCGCCACTGCACGGTGCGGCTGGACGGCGAGGCGGTGGTCGAACAAGGAAAGGTGCTGGATCACGAGTACCAGCAAGAGCAGCAAGAGCAGCAAAGGCAGCAACGAGACGCCAAGGGAGCCATCCATGCATGACGAAGTGAAGACCTACCAGCGCCAGGGTTTCGGCGCCGCGCTGGAACCCAAGGCACCCTACGGCCTGCTGATCATCGACTTCGTCAACGGCTTCGCCGACCCGGCCGTCTTTGGTGGCGGCAATATCCCCCAGGCCATCGCCAACACCGTGCCCCTGCTGGCCACGGCGCGCGAGCAGGGCTGGCCGGTGGCGCACAGCCGCATCGTGTTTGCCGACGACGACAGCGATGAGAATATCTTCACGCTGAAAGTGCCCGGCCTGCTGGGCCTGAAGGAAGACAGCCATAACAGCGCCATCGTCGCGCAGCTGGCGCCGCGCCCGGGTGAACTGGTGGTGCGCAAGACCGTGCCATCTGCCTTTTTCGGCACCTCGCTGGCCGCGTGGCTGAATCAGCGCGGCGTGCAGACGCTGCTGGTGGCAGGCTGCGTGACCAGCGGCTGCGTGCGCGCCAGCGTGGTCGATGCCATGTCGTACGGCTTCCGCCCGCTGGTGCTGTCCGATTGCGTGGGCGACCGCGCCATCGGGCCGCACGATGCCAACCTGTTCGACATGGCGCAGAAGAACGCCACCGTGATGCCGCGCGACGAAGCGCTCGCGATGCTGGCGCGGGCCACGGCCACGGCCACGGCTTAAGGGAAAGGCATCCGGCGATGCGCGATGACCGCCGGATGCGAGGCTCACGCGCGCTTGGCGCGTGCCGGCTTCTTGCGGGCGGCGGGTGCCGCCGCATTCGTCTCGCTCGGCGTTTCGCCAGCCGGGGAGATGCCGGTGCCCGGCACGCAAACCGTACTCAGCACCGTACGCTGGATCACATCGCGCCAGTGCTCCAGCGCCGGCTTGCTCATCATGGGCTCGCCCAGGAAAGCGCTGAGCGTATGATGGTTCGAGTTGTAGAAGTAGCCCAGCGACGCGATCACCAGGTAGATATCGCGGGCCAGCACATCGGGTTGGAACAGCCCGGCAGCCTTGCCGCGCGCCAGGATGCCGTCCAGCACAGACAGGGCGTAGCTGGAGATCTCCCTGAGCCGGCTCGACTTCTTGGCATGCTTGCCCTGGCTCATGTTCTCGCTGGACAGGATGGCGACGAACTCGGGGTGATCGAGGTAGTAGCCCCAGACGAAGTCGATCAGCTGGGTCAGCGCGCGCACCGGATCCTCGGGGTCGAGCTTGAGCGCCTGCTCGGCCTCGTTGAGCTGGATGTAGATGGTTTCGAGCACTTCGACGAACAGCTTTTCCTTGCTGCCGAAGTAGTAATAGATCATCCGGTCGTAGGTCTTGGCCAGCGAAGAGATCTTCTCCACGCGCCCGCCTTCGTAGCCGCGCAAGGCGAAGACCTTGATGGCGGCCTTGAGGATCTTGGCTCGGGTGTCCTGAGCTTGCCGGGCCCGGGTTCCGGCTGCCGCGCTTTTCTTAGCGGTCGGGGTGCTCATATGTTTGATACGTATTGCTTGTTCGAGCCTGGCAGTATAACGGCCAGGGCGGGCGGCGCCGGAATCCGGCAGGCCGCCAGCGTGCCTACCTGAGACATGGAACGAATGGAAACGACACCCGGCACCGGACCCCGGTCCGCCTCTCTTCCCGCATCGGCGCCGATGTCCCCGGGCGCGCAGCGCGACGCCCTGCTGCAGGCGCGCGGCGTGCTGCTGGTGACGCGCGCACCGCAAGCCGCGCCGCGGCCCGCGCCCGGCCAGCCCGGCGCGGCCTCCGACTACATCGCCGCGCAGCCCGACATCTTCGTGGCGGTGCGCGACACCGGCGAGATCCTGGCCTTCAACGGGCATGTTGACCTGGGCACCGGCATCCGCACCTCGCTGGCGCAGATCGTGGCCGAGGAGCTGGAGGTGCCGGCGGCGCGCGTGGCGATGACGCTGGGCCATACCGAGGCAACGCCCAACCAGGGCCCCACCATTGCCAGCGCCACCATCCAGATCTCGGCGCTGCCGCTGCGCCGCGCGGCGGCGCAGGCCATGGCCTGGCTGCGCGAGCGCGCGGCGCAGCGCCTTGGCGTGGCGCCCGAAGCGCTGATCGCCGAAGATGGCCGCCTGCGCTTGCGCGGCGAAGGCAATGAGAACGCCGAAGGCCTGGCCTACGGCGACCTGCTGGCCGGCGAGCATATCGAGCTGCCGCTGGCCGACGTTATTGCCACCAAGCCGGTCAGCGCATACCGCGTGGTCGGGCGTGCCGCGCCACGTGTGGACATTCCCGCCAAGGCCACGGCGCAGCTCACCTTTGTGCATGATGTGCGCGTGCCCGGCATGCTGCACGGCCGCGTGGTGCGCCCGCCCTACGCCGGGCGCGATAGCGGCGGCTTTGTCGGCACCAGCCTGCACAGCGTCGACCGCGCGTCGATCCGCGATGTGCGCGGTGTCATTGACGTGGTGGTGCAGGGCGATTTCATCGGCGTGGTGGCGCAGCGCGAGGAGCAGGCCATGCAGGCGGCGCGCCGCCTGCGCGTGGACTGGAAGCCGGCACCGCCGTTGCCCCCGCTCAGCGAGCCGGAAGACACCGAGGCCGCGCTGCGCGCCAATCCCGCGACACGCCGCACGCTGGTGGAAGAGGGCGATGCGCAAGGCGCTTTTGACTCCGCGGACCGGATACTGTCGCGCGGCTACGCGTGGCCCTACCAGATGCACGGCTCCATCGGCCCGTCCTGCGCCGTGGCGGACTACCGCGAGGATGGCCTCACGGTCTGGACCGGCACGCAAAACCCGCATGTGTTGCGTATCGACCTGGCGCGCCTGACCGGCCTGGACGAGGGCCGCATCGAGATCGTGCGGATGGAAGCCGCCGGCTGCTATGGCCGCAACTGCGCCGATGACGTTTGCGCCGATGCGGTGCTGCTGTCGCGCGCGGTGGGGCGCCCGGTGCGGGTACAGCTCAGCCGCGAGCAGGAACATCTCTGGGAGCCCAAGGGCGCGGCGCAGCTGATGGACGTGCGCGGCGCCATCGGCCCCGACGGCGAGTTGCTGGCCTACGATTTCGTCAGCCGCTATCCGTCCAACGACGCGCCCACGCTGGCGCTGCTGCTGACCGGCGTGGTCGACAACGCGCCGCGCATGCTGCAGATGGGCGACCGCACCGCGGTGCCGCCTTACCAGTACGCCGCCACGCGCATCGGTTGCGACGACACGCCAGCCATCGTGCGCGCCTCCTGGCTGCGCGGCGTGTCCGCGCTGCCGAACGTGTTCGCGCACGAGTCTTTTATCGACGAGCTCGCGCATGAGGCCGGCGCCGATCCGCTGACCTTCCGCCTGCGCCACCTGCCCGACGCGCGCGCCACGGACCTGCTGCGCGCGCTGGCGGCGCATGCCGGCTGGCGCGAAGGCGCACGCGGCACGCGTGGCCAGCCGGGCGTGGATGGGCTGTTGCGTGGGCGCGGCGTGGCCTATGCCCGCTATATTCACAGCAAATTCCCGGGCTTCGGCGCCGCATGGGCCGCCTGGGTGGTGGACCTGACGGTCGCGCCCGATACCGGCCAGATCGTGGTGGAGCGGCTGGTGGTGGCGCAKGACACCGGATTGATGGTMAACCCCGACGGCGTGCGCCACCAGGTGCAGGGCAATGTGGTGCAGGCGCTTGGCCGCGTGCTCAAGGAACAGGTGCGCTTTGACGCCAACGGGGTCGCCAGCCGCGAATGGGGCAGCTATCCGCTGCTGACCTTTCCCGAGCTGCCGCCCATCGAAGTGCTGCTGATGCCGCGCCAGGAGGAAGCGCCGATGGGCGCGGGCGAATCCGCGTCGCTGCCCGGCGCGCCGGCCATTGCCAATGCGCTGTTCGATGCCACCGGGGTGCGGCTGCGGCGCGCGCCCTTCACGCCGGAGACGGTGCTCGCGGCGCTGGCCGGCCAGCCCGCCTGAGGCGGGCTTACTCCGGCTCGCCGTCCGGTGCGTTGCCGCGCTCGTCGCGGTCGTCGAACTCGCTCATCTTGCGCAACAGGTAGGTGATCGCCACCCGCTCGGCGGGATTGAGGTCGCCGAAAGTCTGCTCGGAGATCTTGTGCGCGAACGGCACGGTTTCCTCGATCAGGGCATGGCCGGCCGGGGTCACCGTGACCACTACCTTGCGGCGGTCGTTGGTGTCGTGCGAGACGGCCACCAGCTCGCGCGCCTTGAGGCGCTCGATGATGCCGMGCACGGTGGCCTGGTCGATGGCGGTGGCCCGCACGATTTCGCTGAGCGAGCACGAGCCGCGCTCGTTGACCGCACACATCACCACGAACTGCGCCGCGGTCAGCTGCGAGTCGGCAATGGTCTGCTGGAAGATCGCCACATGGCGCTGGTAGGCGCGCCGCAGCAGGTGCCCGACTTGCTCGGTGAAATCGTAGTCGGCGGCGGCGGGTTTTTGCGCGGCGGTCTTGCGCGCGGAGGAGTTGGGCACGATGGGCGGTCTGCAGGCATGAGATAAACGTGCCTCAGAGTATACCGAGTGGGGCCGCGCGCGGCGGGTTTTTTGCGCGTGCACGGCCCCTCGCGGGCTTCATGCCGGGACGCCGCGGTGGCCCATCGACGCGGCACTGCAAGGACCGTCAGATGCGGGGGGCGCGAACGTTGAATGCGCGCGCAATCCGCTTTGTCCGTCTCGTCCGTTTCGGCTTAATCCGCGCACCGGTGGATTTCCACCGTGATATGCACGAGCTCTTCATGCACTGCAAGGGCGCTCCTGACGCGCGCTGCCGTCAGGGCAGGGTCGTGAGTCACCAGGCTGACAAGGCAGGAGAATTTCTCCTTGCCCACTCGCCAGACATGAAGGTCGGCGACACGGGTACCCTCGTCGCCATGATCGAAAGCCTGCAACACTTCGCGCACCTCATCGACGACCGGATGGTCCATTTCGCGATCGAGCAAAACGACGCCGGTTTGTTTCAGCAGGCCGAAGGCCCATGTGCCGACCAGCCCGGCGCCAACGATGCCCATCACCGGGTCGAGCCAACGCCACCCGAGCAGCCAGCCTCCGGCGAGTGCCAGAATGGCAAGCACCGATGTCGCGGCATCTGCCAGCACATGGACGTATGCCGAGCGCAAATTCAGGTCATGCTGGTGATGGCGGCCATGGCCATGCTCGTGCCCATGTTGGTGCCCATGTTCGTGGCCGAGGTCATGCGCATCGCCCAGTATCAGCGCGCATCCTATATTGACAAGAAGCCCGATGACCGTGACTGCCATGGCCTCCTTGTAGTGAATTGCCTGCGGACTGAAGATCCGTTCAACGGACCCGAAGACCATCAAGGCTGCGATGCCGAGAAGAAAAATCGCACTGGCGAATCCCGCCAGGATTTCAATCTTCCAGGTGCCGAACGCGAACCGCTGGTCATGCGCATAGCGCCGCGCTGCAACATAGGCAAAGGCGCTCAATCCGATGGCAAGCGCGTGGGAACTCATATGCCAGCCGTCAGCCAGCAGCGCCATCGAGTTGAACCAGAGGCCAGCGGCGATTTCCACAACCATCATCGCAGCGGTGATCAGCATGACAAGGCGCGTTCCTCGCTCGGCGGCCTTGTTGCCTGAGTCGAATACGTGGGTATGAGTCCACGGGGTGATGTCATGTGTATGCATGGTCGATCTGCTTGGTTGTTGCCMAAATAGCCGCAGGCTTGAGCAGTTTCGTGGCGATTCGAGCGTGAAGCGGGCAAAAAACTGAGTGAGCCAGGCTACTCATTTGAAGTAGCTGTGCACGACCTCGATGAGCTGCTCCCTGGCGTCGCCTTCGGACTCGCCATGGGCTGGCTCGGCTTCAACAAGGTGCGTGCGGATGTGGTCTTCCAGTACCACCGCCAGCAGGCCGTTCATGGCCCCACGGCAACTCGTGATTTGCTGCAGCACGCCCACGCAGCCTTGCTCCTCCTCGAGTGCGCGTTCGATGGCATCAATCTGACCCCGGATGCGGCGCACCCGGTTCAGCAACTTCTGTTTCTCGCGGATTGTGTGGCTCACGGCTTCGCCCCAAATATAGTATGGGGGAGTATATATTGTCTGCCGGCGAAGGGACGATGACCTTGCAAGCGGCCGGGTCTTGCCCGCTGTCCGGTACCTGGCAAGTCTTCCGGTTCGTCCCGCTATGAGAGGCGTTGACCACCCGCGTCTCCCACGTGGACAATGGGGCCAGTCGTGCCCTTTGCCAGAACCTAGAGAACTGCCACATGCCTTCTGCCGTTGCTGTAGCGGTTGCCGCCGCCTGCAGGCTTTCGCTGCCGCGGCGCCGCTTCCGCTGTGCGCCAACTGCGACATTCGTGGTGACCAGTCTTGGATGATGCCGATACGGCTTCGCCGATGCCGGGCGCCAACCCGAGCGATCCGCCGCTGCGGCTGGCGCGTACCCGCACGGCACGCGCGCTGCTGACCGCGCTGGCGTTGCTGAGCCTGGGGGTGGCCATCCTCGGGCTGTTCGTGCCCGGCCTGCCTAGCACCGAGTTCATCCTGCTGTCCGCCTGGGCCGCGGCCAAGGGCTCGCCGCGCCTGCATGCGTGGCTGCTTGGCCATCGCGTGTTTGGCCCGATGCTCTACAACTGGCACAACGGCCGCATGGTGAGCCGCCGCGCCAAGTGGAGCGCCACGGCGGCCATGAGCATCTGCAGCGCCGTGCTGCTGTTCGGCATGCATCGGCCCTGGCTGGCCCATGGGGCAATTGCCTGCATGGCGTGCGTGCTGGCGTGGCTGTGGCGCCGGCCCGAACCGGCGCCCTGATGCCGCACCCGCAAGCTACGCCGCCTGGGTTTCCCGCGGCCTGGCCTTCTTTGCCGCCTTCGCTGGCCACGCCAGCATCGCGGTAGCGGCCAGCGCTTCGAGCGCGGCGCGCGACGCGCCATCGCGCGCCTGCATCGACATCCCCTGCATGACCGTGTTGAAGAACTTGGCCAGTGCTGGTGCGTCGGTGCCGGCCGGCAGTTCGCCGCGCCGGATGCCCTGCTGGATGCAGGCCTGCAGGGCTTGCTCCTTGTCCTTGCGGCGCTGGCGCAGCGTGTCTTCGATATAGGCGCAGTCGGCCGAGCAGCTGGTGCCCGTCATCAGGAAGCAACCGGCGGGGTTGCCCTTGGCGCTGAACAAGGCGGCCGCGCCGGCAAGCAGGCCCTGCACGGCGTCATGCGCGCTGCCAGCGCCTTGCAGCGGCGCGTAGAGCAGCGCGCCGTGGGTATCCGCATAGCGGTCCACGGCTTCGTAGAACAATTGCTCCTTGCTGCCGAACGCGGCGTACAGGCTGGGCGCGGTGATGGCCATGGCCTCGGTGAGCGCGGAGATCGAAGTGGAGCTATAGCCATAGCGCCAGAACAGCGACAGGGCCTGGCCCAGCGCCTCGTCGCGATCGAACTGCCTGGGCCGCCCGCGGCCCGCACCGGAAACACTCTTTTTCATAGTGGTCATTATATTTTTCCGTTGCCAGTGACGCCAGTGGTGATTAGTATAGTGATCGTTCAATAAATTGCTGCGCCGCAGTCGCTCGCCATGATCCCCTATTCCCTGCTTGACCTGTCGCCCATCGTGGAAGGCGGTGACGCCGGCCAGGCCATGCGCAATTCGCTCGCGCTTGCCCAGCACGCCGAGCGGCTGGGCTACCAGCGCTTCTGGCTGGCCGAGCATCACAATATGCCTGGCATCGCCAGCGCTGCCACGGCGGTGCTGATCGGCTACGTTGCCAACGGCACGTCCACCATCCGCGTGGGCTCTGGCGGCATCATGCTGCCCAACCATTCGCCGCTGGTGGTGGCCGAGCAGTTCGGCACGCTGGCCTCGCTTTTCCCGGGCCGTATCGACCTTGGCCTGGGCCGTGCGCCCGGCACGGACCAGTCCACCGCCCGCGCGCTGCGCCGCAGCGCCACGCAAGACGCCGCCGATGCCTTCCCGCAGGATGTGGAAGAGCTGCAGGCCTACTTCGACGACCCGCGTCCCGGCCAGCGCCTGCGGGCGGTGCCCGGCGCAGGCCTGAAGGTGCCGCTGTGGCTGCTCGGCTCCAGCTTGTTCAGCGCGCAGTTGTCGGCGGCGATGGGCCTGCCCTTCGCGTTTGCCTCGCACTTCGCGCCGGGCTTCATGCGCCAGGCGGTGGACCTGTACCGCACGACCTTCCAGCCGTCGGCGCAGCTCTCCAAGCCGCATGTGATGCTGGGGCTCAACGTGTTCGCAGCGGATTCGGACGCGCAGGCGCGCCGGTTGTTCAGCTCGCTGCAGCAGCAGTTCCTGGCGCTGGTGCGCGGCAACCCCGGCCCGATCCGGCCCCCGGTGGATAGCATCGAGCTGATGTGGACGGAGACCGAGGCCACGCATATCCGGCGCTCGCTGGCGTGCTCGGTGGTGGGCGATCCGGACGGCGTGCGCAACGGCCTGCGCGCCTTCATCGAGGACCTGCAGCCGGATGAGCTGATGCTCACCGCGCAGATCCACGATCACGAGGCCCGCCTGCGCTCCTTCGAGATCGCGGCGCAGGCCATGCGGGCGGTGGCGCCGCCAGCCAAGGTCATGATCTGAAGCGCCGGTCGTGCGGATGGCGCCGACGCGCTCAGAGGTGCTTGTAGAAGAACGTCGTCCCGCAGAACGCGCCATCCGGCATCAGCGCGTACTTCGGCACCACGCCGGCGCGCTGCCATCCCGCGCGCTGGTACAGGCGCTCGGCATCGCCGCCGGTCACCGTGTCCAGCACCAGCACCGACTTGCCCGCCTCGCGCGCGGCATCATCCAGGGCCGCCAGCAGCCGCTGCGCCACGCCGCGGCGGCGGGCCTTGCGGTGCACCAGCATCTTGGCCACGTCGCCCCGGTGGGGCTGGTTGTCAGGCATCGACAGGATGATCTGGACGGTGCCAAGGATCTGCCCTTGGCCGTCCTGCGCGATCAGCAGCACGCGCTCGCCGCGCGCGACGCCATCGGCCACGCCGCGCCAGAACTTCACGGCCTTCTCGCGCGGCAGCGGCAGCATGAAGCTCACCGACGCGCCCCCCTCCACGCAATCGATCAGCACATCGGCCAGCGGCTCGATGCAAGCGGCGGCTTCGCCGGCGCCGACGCGCCGCACGGTGATAGCTTCGGTCATCCCGGTGCTCCCGGTCATGCGTTTCTCCTGGTTGGCGTGAAGGGCATTGCGGCCAGCGCCACGACGTAGCGCGCGGGCTTGCGGGTGGGATTCTTGTAGACGATGGGGCGGTCCAGCCGCATGGACAGGCAGTCGCCGGTTTCCAGGCGCCAGTGCTGGTCGCCAACCGTCATTTCCATGACCCCGTCGATCATCCAGACCTGCTGCTGGATATCGGCTTCGCGCGCGGCGGTTTCATAAGCCACGCGCTTGCCTGCCGGGAAGACCACGTCGACCAGCTGGATCGGCGAGGGTGCCGCCGGGGAGAGGTTGCGACGGATATAGCCGGAGGCGGGATCGGTCCACACCGGCTGCTCCGCCGCACGGGCCATGGGCGACGGCTCGGCCTGCGGCGTGCTGTCCTCGAACAGCGACGCCACGGTGACGCCCAGCGCAGCGGACAGCTTGTCGAGCACCGTGGCCGTGGCGCTGCTCTGGCCGCGCTCGATCAAGGAGATGTTGGAGCGGCTCACGCCGCTGCGCTCAGCCAGGGCGGCCAGCGAGAAGCCCTGGGCGTCGCGCAGCGTTCGCACGCGCCGGGCGATGAGATTGTTGATGTCCATGGGTGTCCAGTATGCTGGATGACAATGTCCTGTAAACTGACGCACATCGCGATGCAAGGCAACTGGAACTTGCCAATGCGCATAGCGCATTTCAGACCTCGGAAGTCAAAAGATCCGAGCGCGTTCCGGGCCGGGTCGGCGCCGCTCAAGGCTCCCTCATTGCGACTCGGCTTTCAAGGGGCCAGCGCTAAACGGGCTGCCTTGCCGGCAGGATGCGGCCCTTCTTCATGCCGACGGCAAGCGCCAGCAGGATCAGCGCGATCGAGACGCCATCCGAGGCGCTGGGACGTTGGCCGATGATGAACAGGGAACTGACGATGCCGAACACCGGAATCAGCAGCGACAGGGGCGCAACCCGCGACACCGGGTATTCGCGCAAAAGCAGGTTCCATCCCCAGTAGCAGAAGTGCGTCGCGCCGTAGGCCTGGAACGCCAGTGAAAACATGGCGGCCCCCGTCAAATGCGAGGGCAACGCGGCAAATGGCTCCGGCCCATGCAGCAGCCAGGTCAACAGAAACAGCGGAATCGGCGGGAACAGGCTGGCCCACACCACGAAGGCGAAGATCTCGCGCACCTTGGACACCTTGATGACGATGTTGCCGATGCTCCAGGCCACGGCGCTGACCATCACCAAACTAAAACCGATTGTGGTGGCCTTGCCGGGGCTGCCCAGCAGGATGCCCACCAGCCCGATGGCAGCCAGCACCATGCCGATCAACTGGGGCAATGCCAGGCGTTCACGGAACAACAGCACGCCCCAGCCCAGCGTGAAGAATGCGCTGAACTGGATCAACAACGAGGCGCTGCCTGGCGGTACGCCCATCGCGATTCCCAGGTTGATCAACGCCCACATCGCCACGCCGAAGATCAATCCATAGACCGCTAGCCAATGGAAGGCCACTTGCGGTCGTTTCACGAAGAACACCCACGGCAAAGCGGCCAGCGTGAAACGGATGGCCGTCAACAGCAGTGGATCGATCCCGGCAAGCCCAAGTTTGGTGATGGGGAAGTTGAATCCCCAGACGGCCGTCACGACGACGGCCAGCAACAGGTGTTTTTTCAGCATGGTCGGTGCGTCTCTTCCTGGCCGCAAGGCGCAAAGCGCTGGCATCGACGGAAATTTGCCGGAAATCCGTATGGCCTGCTTTCGATTACAGGTCAAAAAGCAATAAAATCAGGCCATGCGGAAAATCACGATCGATCCCTACGAGAACACGCCGCGCGATGCTGTCGTGACGGCACGAGACTACGCGGACGGCGAGCTTTTCCCATCGCACCGCCATCATCGCGGGCAATTCGCCTACGCCGCGCGTGGTGTCATCACGGTACTCACCAACGAAGGCAACTGGGTGGTGCCGCCCCAGCGCGCAGTCTGGGTGCCGTCCCGGCTGCCACACGCCATGCAGATGCGCGGCCCGGTCACCATGCTCAACACCTACATCCGCGCGCCGGCCGTGCAGCGCCTTGGCCTGCCTGCGCATTGCCAGGTCTGCGACGTGTCGCCGCTGTTGAGGCAATTGCTGGAGCAGGCGCTGGAGGTGCCCACGCGCTATGCAGCCAGCGGGCGCGACGGCTACCTGATGGGTTTGTTGTTGCACGAGATCGCGGCCATGCCCGCGCTATCTCTCAATGCGCCATTGCCCGCGGAGCCGCGTCTTGATCGCGCTTGCCGTGAGTTCCTGGCATTCCCCTCGCTGGAAATCGGCATCGACGACATGGCGCAGCGCACCGGCATGAGCCGCCGCACCTTTACCCGTCAGTTTCGGCTGCACACCGGCGTCAGCTATATCGAATGGAGGCAGCAAGYCTGCCTGCTCGCGGCCGTGGTTCGGCTGGGCAATGGCGAACCTGTCACGCGCGTTGCCATGGAGCTGGGTTACAGCAGCGCAAGTGCATTCGCGACCGTCTTCAAGCATGTCCTGGGTGAGGTGCCCAGCCAATACTTCGCCGCGCATAGAGCTTAGGCTTCCAATCCTGGATGGACGTTGGGCGCCAGCAGGAAATGAAAAGAGCCCGCCGCCGGTGTGGCGCGGCTCATTCTTGCTGTCTGGCTTGCTCCCGGCTCCCGGCTCCCTTTCCCCAGTCCCGCTCCCTAAGCCGCCAGCCGGAACGAGGCCACCGAGCGCATCATGGATTGCGCCTGCTCGGCCAGCGCTTCGGCCGCGGCGGCGGCCTGTTCCACCAGCGCTGCGTTCTGCTGGGTTACGGTGTCCATCTGGTTGACCGCCTGGCCGACCTGCTCGATACCGGCGCTCTGCTCGTTCGATGCCGCGCTGATCTCGCCCATGATGTCGGTCACGCGCTTGACCGCGCCAACGATGTCCTCCATGGTCTGGCCGGCCTTGGCGACCAGCGCCGAGCCGTTGTCCACCTGGGCCACCGAGTTGTCGATCAGGCCCTTGATCTCCTTGGCGGCGGTGGCGGAGCGCTGCGCCAGGCTGCGCACCTCGCCCGCCACCACGGCAAAGCCGCGGCCTTGTTCGCCGGCGCGCGCCGCTTCCACGGCGGCGTTCAGCGCCAGGATATTGGTCTGGAAGGCGATGCCCTCGATCACGCCGATGATGTCGACGATCTGGCGCGAGGCGCCGTTGATCTCGCCCATGGTGGTCACCACCTGGTTGACCACCTGCCCGCCGCGTTGCGCGATATCGGAAGCGTTGACCGCCAGCGAGCTGGCCTGGCGCGCATTGTCCGCGTTCTGGCGCACGATGCCCGTCAGCTCTTCCATGCTCGATGCAGTTTGCTCCAGCGCTGAGGCCTGTTCCTCGGTGCGTTGCGACAGGTCGGTATTGCCCGCGGAAATCTGCTGCGTGGCCGAGGCGATCGAGTCCGCCGCGCCGCGGATCTCGCCGAGCGTGCCGCACAGGCGCTGCTGCATGCGCTGCATGGCGGCCAGCAGGCTGTGCTCGTCGCCCGCGCGAATGCGCACCGGCACCGTGAAGTCGCCGTCGGCAATGCGCGTGACCACTTCGGTGGCGTACGCCGGCTCGCCGCCCAGGCTCTTGCGCACCGTGCGCATGATGGCCAGCATGAAGGCCGACACCAGCGCGCCGATCAGCAAGGTGCTGATTGCGGCGGAGATCAGGTTGTCGCGGAAGCTGCTTTCGATGTCCTTGAGGAACACGCCGGTGGCCACGTGCCAGTCCCAGGCCGGCACATAGCGCACATAGGTCAGCTTGCGCGCGGGCGTTTCGGTGCCCGGGAGGCGGCCGCGGTAGGTGACGAAGCTGTCATCGGGGCTGGCGCCGGCGCGCGCGCTCGCCTTGCCCGCATCGACGATGCTCTGGTAGACCGGCTTGCCGTCGGGATCCTTGAAGTCGCCCACCATCTTGCCTTCCGTATCCGGCAGGCCGGGGTTGAGCACCACCTGCGGCTTGGAGTTGAGCAGGAACAGGTAGCCCTTGTCGCCGAAGCGCATCACGCGCAGCGCGTCCTTGGCCGCGGTCTGGGCGGCCTCAAGGCTCATGGTGCCCTTGGCGGCGCGGTCCACGTAGAGCTTGATGATGCCTTCGGCGGTCGCCACCAGCGACTGCAGGCTCTCGCGGCGCTCGGCCATCATGGTGGCGCGGGTGTGCACGGCGCTCCAGGTGCCCAGCGCGAGCAGGGCCAGCCACATCGCCACCAGCGCAGCCCAGAGTTTGGCGTTCAACGAAATTCGATTCATGATCATGCTTACCGGATATGGGCAGCCGGTTTGCGCCGGCGGCGCGGCATCGGCCTGACCTTGATGTTGACAKAGAGCCACAGGCGAGACGAATCCGCTCGCAGTGCATAGCCTGGCCACAGCCGGTTAACGACCCATCACCGTTGGGACTTGAATGGGTGGAGAGATAAGTTGGAGAGATACGTTGGAAAGGTAAGTGGTTTAAGGGATGCTTTTCATCGCCCGGCAAGCTTTCCGATCCCTGCCTACAATGTGCCTTTCGCCGCGCCTGGATCACGGGCGGCTCGATGCAACCCGCGGAGCAAAACGCATGACCTCAAGCATCACCACACGCAAACTGGGCAGGTCCGGGCTGGAAGTCTCGCCCTTGGCATTTGGTGGCAACGTGTTCGGCTGGAGCGCCGACGAGGCCACCTCCTTCAAGCTGCTCGATGCCTTTGTMGGCGCCGGGCTCAACTTCATCGATACCGCCGACGTGTACTCGCGCTGGGTGCCGGGCAACCAGGGCGGCGAGTCCGAGGCGATCATCGGCAAGTGGTTCAAGCGCAGCGGCAAGCGTGCCGAGGTGGTACTGGCCACCAAGGTGGGCAAGGACATGGGCGAGGGCCGCAAGGGTTTGTCGCGCGCCTATATCGAACGCGCCGTCGACGCGTCGCTGCAGCGCCTGCAGACTGACTACATCGATCTCTACCAGTCGCATGACGACGAAGACCGGGACACGCCGCTCGAGGAAACCCTGGACGCCTACGCCCGCCTGATCAAGGCGGGCAAGGTGCGCGCCATCGGCGCCTCCAACTACAGCGCCGCGCGCCTGGCCGAGGCGCTGGAAACCAGCCGCCGCCACAACCTGCCGCGCTACGAGAGCCTGCAGCCGCACTACAACCTCTATACCCGCAGCGAGTATGAGGCCGAGCTTGAGCCGCTGGTGCTGCGCGAAGGCCTGGGCGTGTTCAACTACTATGCGCTGGCCAGCGGCTTTCTCAGCGGCAAGTACCGCTCCGAGGCCGACCTTGACAAGAGCGGCGCGCGCGGCCAGCGCGTCAAGGCCTATCTCGACGCGCGCGGCCTGCGTATTCTGGCGGCGCTGGACGACGTCGCGGCACGCACCGCCACCAACCCGACGCAGGTAGCGCTGGCCTGGCAGATGGCGCGCCCCAGCATTACCGCGCCGATTGCCAGCGCCACCTCGCTGGCGCAGCTGGGCGACCTGATTGCCGCCACGCGCCTGCCACTGAGCGCCGGCGATATCGCACTGCTGGACCAAGCCAGCGCGTGAGCCGGCCTACCCCGGAGGAGATAAGGGATGCATGAGAACAGAATGCGCCACGGCAACAGCGCCGGCAACAGCGCCGGCAGCAAGGCGGCGGACCTGAGCGCGGTCAAGGCGCTGGTGTTCGACGTATTCGGCACCGTGGTGGACTGGCGTACCAGCGTGATTGCGGACCTGTCCGCGTTCGGGCGGAAGAAGGGCATCGAGGCCGACTGGACCGCCTTTGCCGACGCCTGGCGCGCCGGCTACGTGCCCGGCATGGAGCGCGTGCGCAAGGGCGAGCGGCCGTGGGCCAATATCGACGTGCTGCACCGCGAACGGCTCGACGCGCTACTTGACCAGTTCGGCATCGAGGACCTCAGCGAAGCGGAGAAGGACTACCTCAACCGCGCCTGGCACCGCCTCTGCGGCTGGCCGGATACCGTGCCCGGCCTCACCCGGCTAAAGCAGCGCTACATCATCTCCACCTTCTCCAACGGCAGCGTGCAGTGCCTGGTCGACACGGCCAAGCATGCCGGCCTGCCGTGGGACGCGGTGTTCAGCGCGGACATCGTGCGCCACTTCAAGCCGGAGGCGGAGATCTATCAAGGCGTGATGGCTTTCCTCGACCTGCAGCCGCAGGAGGTGATGCTGGTTGCGGCGCACAACAATGACCTGCGGCATGGCCGCTCGCATGGCATGCGGACGGCTTATGTCAACCGGCCCACGGAGTACGGGCCGAACCAGGCGAAGGATCTGGCGGCCGAGTCGGACTGGGATGTGGTGGTGGATAGCTTGACGGCGCTGGCGCAGCGGCTGGGCGTTTGAGCGCCTGCGCGCGCTAACTAGCGCACATCGGCTTGGGAAAGCCTGCCTTTGCGGCCTTCCGCCGTGAAGCGCTGGCTGCACTTGGCGCGCACCTCGCGCGCCCGGCCAGTGCGATCGGGTTTGCCCAAGCCGCTGCCTGTCGGATACATTAGGACTCCCGGCCGCCCACGCCGCAACCCTGCGGCGCCACAGAGGCCATGCCAGAGCCGGGAGTTGGTGCGCGCCGGCACGGCAGCGCGCCAGGAGACGACAAGGAGACCACGATGGACCTGCGGCAACGCGAGCACATCGACACGGTAGTCCAGCTCACCACCCGCGCCGGCGCGCCGATGGTGCGTGCGCCGGAAACCATCATCCAGAATTCGTGGCGGCGCTGCGTGCATCAGTACGGGCTGGATCCGGCGCGCATGCAAGAGGCGCGCATCCTGCCGCAGACCCGGCTGCGCGAGCACCAGCAGCGCATCGACGATTTCGCGCGGATTGCCCGCCACGGGCTGCAGACGCTCTATAGCCAGGTGGCCGGCATGGGCTACGTGGTGCTGCTGACCGACGCGCAGGGCGTGACGGTGGATTACCTGGGCGACGCCAACGCCGATGCCCGCCTGCGCCACGCCGGCCTGTACCTGGGCGCGCAATGGAGCGAATCCGGCGCCGGCACCTGCGCGGTGGGCACCGCGCTGGCCACCGGCCAGGCGCTGACCGTGCACCAGGCGGATCATTTCGACGCCACCCATATTCCGCTGACCTGCACCGCCGCGCCGCTGTTCGATTCGCACGGCAGCCTCTGCGCCATCCTCGACATTTCCGCGCTGACCTCGCCGCAGGCCAAGGACAGCCAGGGCCTGGCGCTGCAGATGGTGCGCATCTACGCCAGCCGGATCGAGAACGCCAGCTTCGTGCGCAGCCACCGCGAAGACTGGATCCTCAAGCTCAACGCCGCACCGGAATTTGTCGACGTCAACCCGGAATACCTGCTCGCGCTCGATGCGTCGGGCCGCATCGTTGGCCATAACCGCCGCGCGCAGCAGATGCTGGAGGCCGAGCTGGGCGTGGCACCGGGTGGCGCGCCGCTGCTTGGCATGCCGTTCGAGTCGCTGTTCGAGGCGCGGCTCGATGAGCTGGGCCGCTTCATRCATTCGCGCCCCAGCGAGCAGCGCGCGCTGGCGCTGGCGCGCACCGGCGCGCAGCTTTACCTGAGCGTGATGCCGCCGGCGCTGCGCTGGCAGCGCGCGCGCGATACCGCCGAGCGGGCTACGCCGCTGCAGGCGCCGCTGGCCGCACTGTGCGGTGGCGATGCCGCATTGCAGCAGCAATTGCTGCGGGCCGCAAAGCTGGTGGATTCGCCCATCAACCTGCTGATCAACGGCGAGACCGGCAGCGGCAAGGAGTACCTGGCCAAGGCCCTGCACCAGGCCAGCACGCGCCGCGACGGCCCCTTCGTGGCGGTGAACTGCGCGGCGATTCCCGAATCCCTGATCGAGAGCGAACTGTTCGGCCACCTGCCCAACAGCTTTTCGGGCGCGGGTTCGCGGCCCAAGCGCGGGCTGATCCAGGAGGCTGACGACGGCACGCTGTTTCTCGACGAGATCGGCGACATGCCGCGCGAGCTGCAATCGCGCCTGCTGCGTGTGCTGGCCGAGGGCGAGGTGCTTGCCATCGGTGCGGCGCGCCCGGTGCCGGTCAACCTGCGCGTGATTTCCGCCACGCACCATCCGCTAGACCAGCTGGTGAGCAGCGGGCGCTTTCGCGAGGACTTGTACTACCGGCTCAACGGCGCGCGGCTGATGCTGCCGCCGCTGCGTGAGCGCACGGACCTGGACTGGCTGATCGGCAAGATGCTGGACGCGGGCGGCAAGCCAGCTACCGTGAGCCTGTCGCCCGCGGCGCGCGCGCGGCTGCACGCGCACCGCTGGCCCGGCAACCTGCGGGAGCTGCGCAATGCGCTGGAGTACGCGCGGGCGGTCTGTGACGACGGCCACATCGAGGTGGAGGATCTCCCGGAGGGGATTGGCGAGGGGATGCCGCAGCAGGGCTTGCTTGCGGTTTTCGCCAGCGTCCCGCCGGGCAGCGCGGCCACTGAGGCCGCCAGCGCGCCGGCCTTGCCGGCCCCCGGCTTCGACCCGCACCAGCTGCCGCCGGAAGGCATGCTGCTGATGCAATACCTGCGCGCGGCTGGCTGGAACCTGAGCGCGGTGGCGCGCCAGATCGGCGTGAGCAGGATGACGCTGTACCGACGCATGGCGCGCTACGGCATCGCGTCGCCCAACCAGCGCGACGCGGCGCACTAGCCAGCCGGCAAGCATGGCGGCGCGGCTCGCCCGCGCCGCCTTCCCTGCCCGGCGCGAGATCCCCGCTACACCTGTTCACCCCCCTGTACACGTGATGCTGTGACACCTGTCACGCTGCGGCGTGCGCACGGCCCGCAAAGTCCCTGCGCGCCCCGTCTTTTCCTGGGGTAATCCCGAGTTTTTGCCGTCTCCGGCGTGCCGATGCGGGGTGGCACGGCCATTGCGATATGCCTGTCATAACCAGAAAGACAGGAGACAGGCATGGGTGAGCAAGCGCTGGCCGACCGGCCACTGGTCGGCATCATCGCCAACCCGATTTCCGCGCGCGATATCCGCCGCGTGATCGCCAACGCCAACACGCTGCAACTGGCCGACCGCGTCAATATCGTGCTGCGCCTGCTGGCCGCGCTGGCTGCCTGCGGGGTCGGTCGCGTGCTGATGATGCCGGACCGCGAGGGCATGCGCGTGCTGCTGGCGCGCCACCTGTCGCGCCGCCAGGGGCCGGACGCCGCGCTGCCGGACGTGGAATACCTTGACATGCCGGTCACCGCGCGCGTCGACGACACCTTCCTGGCCGCACGCATGCTGCGCGAGGCGGGCGTTGCCGCCATCATCGTGCTCGGTGGCGATGGCACCCACCGCGCGGTGGTGCGCGAATGCGGCAACGTGCCGATTGCCGGCATCTCCACCGGCACCAACAACGCCTACCCCGAAATGCGCGAGCCCACCATCACCGGGCTGGCCACGGGGCTGTTTGCCAGCGGCCGCATTCCCGCCGCGCATGCGCTGGCCGCCAACAAGCGGCTCGACATCACGATTGCCGGCGAAGGCGAGGTGCGCCACGACATCGCGCTGGTCGACGCGGTGATCGCCCACGAGCATTTCATCGGCGCGCGCGCCTTGTGGAAGACCGAGACACTGGGCGCGGTCTACGTGTCCTTTGCCGATCCGCAGGCGATTGGCCTGTCCGCCATCGGCGGCTTGCTGGAACCCGTGGGCAGGCATGAGCCCGGCGGCCTGGCGATCGAGCTGGCCGCGCCCGGCGAAGGCCGCTTCGCGCTGCGCGCGCCGATTGCGCCGGGCCTGCTGCGCGCGGTGCCCATCGCGGGCTGGGAGCGCCTGACCGACGGTGTAGCGCACCGCGTGCGCCAGCGCGCCGGCATCGTCGCGCTGGACGGCGAGCGCGAGCTGGTGTTCGGCCCGCAGGACGAGGTCACCGTGACGCTGCGCGAGCGCGCCTTCCTGAGCATCGACGTGGCGGCCTGCATGCGCTACGCCGCCGCCGCCGGATTGATGCGCGGCGGGCGCGCGCCGCCACCTCGGCGACAGCARCATTCCCCACCCCAGCCACTCACCGAGCTTTCTACCGCCACCACAAAACCATGAAGGAGACAGACATGACAGCCAACGCATCCGGTACCACCGGGAACACGCTGCCCCTCGACAAGCAGGAACTGCTCGCCGTTTATCGCAGGATGCGCACCATCCGCGATTTCGAAGAGCGCTTGCACGTGGACTTCGGGCGCGGCGATATTCCCGGCTTCGTCCACCTCTACGCCGGCGAGGAAGCCGCCGGGGTCGGCATCCTGCACCACCTGGGCGACGGCGACCGCATCGCCAGCACCCACCGCGGCCACGGCCACTGCATTGCCAAGGGCGTTGACCCGGTGGCGATGATGAAGGAGATCTACGGGCGCAAGGGTGGCTCCTGCAACGGCAAGGGCGGCTCCATGCATATCGCCGATCTGTCCAAGGGCATKATGGGCGCCAATGGCATCCTGGGCGCGGGCGCGCCGCTGGTCTGCGGCGCCGCGCTGGCCGCCAAGTTCCGCGGCAAGGGCGAGATCGGCATCACCTTTGCCGGTGACGGCGCATCCAACCAGGGCACGTTCCTGGAGAGCCTGAACCTGGCCGCGGTGTGGAACCTGCCGGTGATTTTCGTGATCGAGAACAACGGTTATGCCGAATCCACCGCACGCGACTACGGCACGGCAGTGGACAGCTACGTGGACCGCGCCGCCGGCTTCGGCATTCCCGGCGTGACGGTGGATGGCACGGACTTCTTCGCGGTGCATGAGGCGGCGGGCGAGGTCATCAAGCGGGCCCGCGAAGGCGGTGGCCCGGCCCTGCTGGAATGCAAGATGGTCCGCTTCTACGGCCACTTCGAGGGCGACGCGCAAACCTATCGCGCCTCCGGCGAGCTCGACGACATCCGCGCCAACAAGGACTGCCTGAAGAAGTTCACCGCCACCGTGACCCAGGCCGGCGTGATCGCGCTGGACGAACTCAAGGCCATCGACGAGCAGGTTGCCGCACTGATCGAGGACGCCGTGCAGCAGGCCAAGGCGGCGCCGTTCCCCACGCCCGCCGACCTGCTGACCGATGTGTACGTCAGCTACTGAGCGCGCGACCTCCGCCATTCCGAGACCTAACGACAGAAAGCACGATCAGGAGACCACACCATGTCCCGCAAATTAAGCATGAAGCTGGCGATCAACGAAGCGATTGACCAGGAAATGACCCGTGACCCGAGCGTGATCATGCTCGGCGAAGACATCGTCGGCGGCGCCGGCGCGGACGGCGAGAAAGACGCCTGGGGCGGCGTGCTCGGCGTGACCAAGGGCCTGTACGCCAAGCACGGCGACCGCCTGCTGGACACCCCGCTGTCCGAATCCGCCTATGTGGGCGCGGCCATCGGCGCCGCGGCTTGCGGCATGCGCCCGATTGCCGAGCTGATGTTCATCGACTTCATGGGCGTGTGCTTCGACCAGATCTTCAACCAGGCGGCCAAGTTCCGCTACATGTTCGGCGGCAAGGCCGAGACACCGGTGGTGATCCGCGCCATGGTGGGCGCGGGTTTCCGCGCGGCCGCCCAGCACAGCCAGATGCTGACGCCGCTGTTCGCGCATATCCCCGGCCTCAAGGTGGTGTGCCCCAGCACGCCATATGACACCAAAGGCCTGCTGATCCAGGCGATCCGCGACAACGACCCCGTGATCTTCTGCGAGCACAAGAACCTTTATGGTTTCGAAGGCGAAGTGCCGGAGAACTCGTACGCGATTCCCTTTGGCGAGGCCAATATCGTGCGCGACGGCAAGGACGTTTCCATCGTCACCTATGGCCTGATGGTGCACCGCGCGCTGGAGGCGGCGGCCACGCTGGCCAAGGAAGGCATCGAAGCGGAGATCGTGGACCTGCGCACGCTCTCGCCGCTGGATATCGACACCGTGCTGGAGTCGGTGGAAAACACCGGCCGCCTGGTGGTGGTGGATGAAGCCAGCCCGCGCTGCAACATCGCCACCGACATCTCGGCACAGGTGGCGCAGCGCGCCTTCGGCGCGCTCAAGGCCGGCATCGAGATGGTCTGCCCGCCGCATACGCCGGTGCCGTTCTCGCCCGCGCTGGAAGACCTGTACATCCCCAGCGCGGCGCACATCGCCGATGCCGCGCGCAAGACCGTGAAAGGAGGGAAACACTGATGGCCGAGATCACTCCGATCGTCATGCCCAAATGGGGCTTGTCGATGAAAGAAGGCACGATCAACGACTGGCTGGTCGAGCAAGGCGCGCAGATCACGGTCGGCATGCCCATCCTCGACGTGGAGACCGACAAGATCGCCAACGCGGTGGAAGCGCCGGACGCCGGCACCCTGCGCCGCAAGGTGGCGGCCGTGGGCGACATCCTGCCGGTCAAGGCGCTGCTGGGCGTGCTGGCGCCGCCCGAGGTCAGCGACGCGGACATCGACGCCTTTGTCGCCGCCTATGAAACTCCCGCCGCCGATGAGCAAGACGAGGGCGCCGCCGCCTCGGCCTATCAGTTCATCGAAGTCGACGGCATCCGCACGCGCTACGCAAAGCGCGGCGAGGGCGCGGACACCGTGTTGTTCATCCATGGCTTCGGCGGAGACCTGGACAACTGGCTGTTCAACCTCGACGCGCTGGCCGATGCGCACACCGTCATCGCGCTGGACCTGCCGGCGCACGGACACGCCACGCCYAGGCTGCCCGGCACCACGCTCGCATCGCTGGCAGGGTTCGTCGCGCATTTCATGGATGCACTCGACATCGGCCAGGCCCACCTGGTGGGCCACTCGATGGGCGGCGGCGTAGCCGCGCAGCTAGCGGTGGACGCGCCGYAACGCGTGCGCTCGGTCGCGCTCGTATCGCCGGCCGGCCTTGGCGAGGAGGTCAACAGCCGGTACACCGAAGGCTTCGTCAACGCGCAATCCCGCCGCGACCTCAAGCCGGTGGTGGAGCTGCTGTTCGCCGATGCCGGGCTGGTCAGCCGCCAGATGCTGGACGACCTGCTCAAGTACAAGCGGCTGGACGGCATTACGGAAGCGCTCGGCACACTAGGCGCCAGCCTGTTCGGTGGCGGCCGGCAAACCGAACTGCCCGGTCACAGGCTGGGCGATACCGGCAAGCCTGTGCTGGTGATCTGGGGCGCGCAGGATCAGATCATCCCCGCATCACACGCGGCCAACGCGCCAGCCGGTGCGACGGTGAAGGTGTTCGACGATGCCGGCCATATGAGCCAGATGGAGAAAGCCAACGAGGTCAACGCGCTGCTCAAGCGGCATATCGGCGGCTGACGAAGCGGAGTCCCGCCGGTTTGCTCCCCTCTCCCGCAAGCGGGAGAGGGGAGCAAACCCAGCGCGTCGCGCGATGTCATTCGTGCCGTACGCGCTTAAGACAATCAACAAAACACGCAAAGGAGACCACCCATGAACCACCCCCTGACGGGACAAGTCGCCGTCATCACCGGCGGTGCACGCGGCATCGGCCGCGGCATCGCCCTGACACTCGCCAAAGCCGGCGCTGACATCCTGATCGCCGACCTTCTCGAAGACGCCATGCGCGAGACCGCGGAAGACGTGCGCGCGCTCGGCCGCCGGGTGAGCACCCTCAAGGTCGACGTGACAAAGCCCGAGATGCACCGCGCCATGGTCAAGCAAGCACTCGACCAGCTCGGCKGCCTGGATATCCTGGTCAACTGCGCAGGCGTCATCAGCATCCACCCCGTCGATGCACTCAGCGAGCGCGACTGGGATTTCGTCATGGACGTCAACGCCAAAGGTACCTTCCTTGGCTGCCAGGCCGCGCTGGAACACATGAAAGCCCAGCACAAGGGCCGCATCATCAACGTCGCCTCGATCGCCGGCAAGGAAGGCTTCCCCAACCTTGCCCACTACAGCGCCTCCAAGTTCGCGGTGGTTGGCTTCACCAATGCCCTGGCCAAGGAAGTGGCGCGCGACGGCATCACCGTCAACGCGATCTGCCCCGGCATTGTGCGCACCTATATGTGGGATCGCCTCTCCGACGAATGGAAGGCCGACGGCGAATCGGTGGAGGATTCCTGGGCGCGTCATCAGCTCACGCTGATCCCGCAGGGACGGGCGCAGACGCCCGAAGACATGGGCCGGATGGCGCTGTTCTTCGCGACCATGGACAATGTGACCGGGCAGTCGGTCAACGTCGACGGTGGCTTCACCTTCCATTGACCGGCACCGGGCCGCGGTGCGGCCCGGCATGTGCGCGTCCCGTCCCGGCGCTTACCGGTCATGCCATGCGATTTGAATTTCTCGATCCCGATCCAACCGACCCCGATCCCTTGCACGCCGAGCAGGCGCTGCTGGAGCAGGCATCCGCCGGCCGCTGGCTGGCGCACCTGTGGCAGGCGCCGGTTTCGCTGGTGGTGCCGCGCAGCTACCTGCGGCATGCGCAACTGGAGGCCGCGCGCGCCGATTTTGCCGCGCGTGGCTGCCCGGTCTGGCTGCGCCTGTCAGGCGGCGGGCTGGTGCCGCAGGGCCCGGGCATCGTCAACCTGAGCCTGGCCTATCCGGTGCGCGGCGGCGCCGGGACCCATGCCGAGCCGGCCTATCTGCATCTGTGCGAGGTGCTGGCCGCCGCATTGAGCCGCCTTGGGTTGCAGACGCACTGGCAAGCGGTGGATGGGTCGTTTTGCGATGGCCGCTTCAACCTGGCCTGGGGCCCGCCGGAGCAGGCCCGCAAGATTGCCGGCACGGCGCAATACTGGCGCCGCGTGGCGGGCGCGGGCGACGCCAGCCTGCACGTGGTGCTGGCGCACGCCGTGCTGCTGGTCAGCGCCGATCCTCAGGAGATCAATGGCCGCGCCAACGATTTCGAGGCCGCCATCGGCAGCGGGCGCCACTACCGTGCCGACAAGGTGGTCAGCGTGGCCCAGGCACTGGCCGACAGCGGCCGGCCGGTACCCGGCGACCTTGCCGAGCGCACGTCCCAAGCGCTGCGCGAGGCGCTTGCCGCGACGCCGCCGGCGTTCGCGGCAACGGTCCCGGCCTAGGCCCAGGCCGTTGTTGCGTGCGTGTTCGCGTATTCGCGTATTCGTCGTTATTGACGATTCCACATCCCGGCGAGCGTGGCAAACTGACCGGCAAGACGCTTCCCTCGCGGGAGCAGACAACCGGAGACAGGACATGGCGGGACCGTTGGCTGGACTGAAAGTGGTGGAAATGGTTGGGATCGGCCCGGCGCCGTTCTGCGCGATGATGCTGGCCGACCAGGGCGCCGAGGTGATTCGCATCGACCGCCCCCGCCCGGCCAAGCCGGGCGAGGCGCCGGCCACCGGCGCGGGCAAGGCGCGCTGCGACGTGACCGCACGCGGCAGGCGCTCCCTGGCCATCGACCTGCGCAAGCCTGGCGCGGCCGAGGTCGTGCTGGACCTGATCGCCAAGGCCGATGTACTGATCGAAGGCTTTCGCCCTGGCGTGATGGAACGCCTTGGCCTGGGGCCGGAGCCTTGCCTGGCGCGTAATCCGGCGCTGGTGTACGGCCGTATGACTGGCTGGGKCCAGCACGGGCCGCTAGCCCAGGCCGCCGGCCACGATATCAACTACATTGCCATCGGCGGCGCCCTGCATGCCATCGGCCGGGCGGGGGAGCCGCCCGTGGTGCCGCTCAACTACGTCGGCGACTTTGGCGGCGGCGGCATGCTGCTGGCATTTGGCGTGATGTGCGCCATCAACGAAGCCCGCAACTCCGGCAAGGGGCAGGTGGTGGATGCGGCCATGACCGATGGCACCGCATTGCTGTCCGCCATGATGTACGGCTTCAAGGCCGCCGGGCGCTGGACCAACCAGCGCGGCGACAATTTGCTGGATGGCGCGGCGCATTTCTACGACACCTATGCCTGCGCGGATGGCAAGTACGTCGCGGTGGGCGCCATCGAGCCGCAGTTCTACGCGCTGCTGCGCGAGCGCTGCGGCCTGGACGATCCGCTCTTCGACAAGCAGCTCGACAAACGCCACTGGCCCGAGCTCAAGGCCCGCATGACCGCGCTGTTCCTCACCCGCACGCGCGCGCAGTGGTGCGAGCTGCTGGAAGGCAGCGAGGTGCGGATAGTGAGGCGGTGTTGCGGGATTGGGGGGTGGCGGGGGAGGTGATTGGCGGGTTGCGGCGGGATGGGGTGATTTGAGTTTGATATTGCTGATGTAACTGCTTGCCGTTCAACGTCAAAGGCTTAAAGTCAAAGGCAGTTTCACCTCCCCTGCGGGGCGGCGACCTACTTTCTTGTCTTGCCAAGAAAGTAGGCAAAGAAGGCGCGCCGGATGGGGCGACGCCCCATACGGCCTAGGTGAACCTTGACGGCTCGCTTCGCATCGCGGGTTGGTGTGGACCGCCCTTGGGGGCGCTCCGCACGGCTACACCGAATCTTGATCGCGCGATATCGCTTTTTTTTCGCGCTGGTTTGCTAAGCGGCGACGGCATGCTCCTTGATAGCTGCCAGTTTCTCCGCGCCGATCTTTTCCTTTGCCCTTTCGGTGTCGTAGTGGGTTTGGAGGTTCATCCAGCTTTGGGCATCGGTGCCGAAGAACACGCCGAGCCGGACGGCCGTATCGGCGGTGATGGCGCGCTCACCCTTGACGATCTCGTTGATGCGCCGAGGCGGGACATCGATTGCCTTGGCGAGCGCGTATTGGCTGATCCCAAGCGGCTCAAGCCAGTCCAACTGCAGGATTTCCCCTGGCGTGGCCAGCAGAATTTCTCGTGCCATGGTTTGCTCCTTTAGTGGTAGTCGACGATCTCGACGTCGGTCGCGTTGCTGTTTGCCATCCACCGGTTTGCTCCCCTCTCCCGCTTGCGGGAGAGGGGCGGGGGAGAGKGCGGGCGTTCGTTATGCCGCCGTGCTCGTGCTCAGTCCACCGGCCCCAGGATCCGCTCGACAAACTCCGGTGCCAGCGCAACGCCCAGGAAGCGCGAGATCTCCACGATCTGTCCATACAGCATCCATTGCCCGTGATGCACCGCGCAGCCGCGTTCGCGCGCGGCCTTCAGCAGCGGGGTATCGCCATCGCGGATCACCGCCTCGCAGACCAGCGTGCCTGCGTCCAGTTGCGCAGCGGGGAGCGGCGTGGCGTCGGTATCGCGCAAGCCGAGCGCGGTGGCGTTGACAACGACATCGAAGCCGGCGGGGTTGTTATCGCCGGCACGAATCGAGACGGCCGGCAGCACCGCTTTCAGGCTTGCCGCCAGCTCTTGCGCCTTGTCGGCGGAGCGGTTGTAGATGACCAGTTCGGCGGGCTGCTCGCGGGCCATGGCATAGGCCATCGACTTGCCGGCGCCGCCGGCGCCAAGCTGCAGCACGCGCTTGCCAGACAGGCTGTGGCCGCGTTCGCGCAGGCCGGCGACGAAGCCGTCGCCATCAAAGTTGCCACCGACCCAAAAGCCCTTCTGGCGGTCGAAGCGCATCGCATTGACGGAGCCGAGCAGGCGCGCGGCATCGGTCAGTTCACCACAGATGGCCACCACCGCCTCCTTGTGCGGCATGGTGACGACCAGGCCTTGCAGGTTTTGCGCGGCCGGCGCGCCGGCGAGGAATGCCTGCAATTGCGCCGCGTCCACATGGAAGGGCACGCAGACGGCGTTCAGGCCCTGGCGGGCGACCGAGGCATTGAAGAGTTGCGGCGTGCGCACGTGCGCGATGGGGGCGGCGATGATGCCGACAAGCTGGGTATTGCCATCGATCTGCATTGCGGGATTCCGGGTAACGTGGAAGAGGGGGAGAAGAAAGGAGAGAAGAAGGGAGAGGAAGACGGGCGCGGGAGGCGGGACGGCCGCGCCGTCCCGCGGGCATGGCGATGGCTCAGATGCCGGCCATGCAGGTGTACTTGATGACCAGGTAGTCCTCGATGCCGTAGTGCGAACCTTCGCGGCCCACGCCCGATTGCTTGACGCCGCCGAAGGGCGCGACCTCGTTCGAGATCAGGCCGGTGTTGACGCCGACCATGCCGTACTCCAGCCGCTCGGAAACGCGCCACACGCGGCCGAGATCGCGTGCGTAGAAATAGCTCGCCAGGCCGAATTCCGTGTCGTTGGCCATGGCGACGACTTCGTCCTCGGTCTCGAAGCGGAACAGCGGCGCGAGCGGGCCGAAGGTTTCTTCACGCGCGACCAGCATGCCGGGCTTCACGTCGGCCAGCACGGTAGGCTCGAAAAACGATTGCCCGAGCGCGTGGCGCTTGCCGCCTTGCAGCACGCGCGCGCCTTTGGAGATCGCGTCGGTGATATGTTCCTCGACCTTGGTCACGGCCTTGCCGTCGATCAGCGGCCCGATGCGCACGCCGTCTTCCATGCCGTTGCCCACCTTCAGCGCGCGTACCGCCGCGACCAGCTTTTCGGCGAAGGCGTCATAGACCTTGCTGTGCACATAGAGGCGGTTGGCGCAGACGCAGGTCTGTCCCGCGTTGCGGTACTTGGACACGATGGCGCCTTCCACGGCGGCATCCAGGTCGGCATCCTCGAACACGATGAAGGGCGCGTTGCCGCCGAGTTCCATCGAGACCTTCTTGATGGTGGACGCCGTCTGCGCCATCAGCGTACGGCCGACCTCCGTCGAGCCGGTAAAGGTGAGCTTGCGCACCAGCGGGTTGCTGCTGAGTTCGCCGCCGATGGCGGAAGCCGAGCCGGTGACGACCGACAGCACGCCTGCGGGAATGCCGGCGCGTTCCGCCAGTGCCACCATGGCCAGCGCGGTCAGCGGGGTTTGCGAGGCGGGCTTGACCACCATCGTGCAACCTGCCGCCAGCGCCGGGCCGGCCTTGCGCGTGATCATTGCCGCGGGGAAATTCCACGGCGTGATGGCCGCGCACACGCCCACCGGTTCCTTGGTGACGACGATGCGCTGGTTGCTGACCGGTGCGGGAATGGTCTCGCCGTAGACGCGCTTGCCTTCCTCGGCGAACCACTCGATGAACGAGGCCGCGTAGCCGATCTCGCCGCGTGCTTCGGCAAAGGGCTTGCCTTGCTCGGCGGTCATGATGCGGGCCAGGTCGTCCTGGTTCGCCAGCAGCAGTTCGAACCACTTGCGCAGCAGCGCGGAGCGTTCCTTGGCGGTACGCGCGCGCCAGGCCGGCAGGGCACGGTTGGCGGCCTCGATGGCCTGGCGCGTTTCGTCGGCGCCCAGCAGCGGCACCTGGCCGACGCGCTCGCCCGTAGCGGGATTGGTCACGTCGATATGACGCTGCGCATCGGTCCAGCGGCCATCGATATAGCACTGCTGGCGCAGCAGGGAGGGGTCTTGGAGTTGCAACATGGTCTGTTTCCGGTTCCGTAGCGATGTTGGGGGATTCGGCGCAGCGCCGCTGACGGCAGGTTAGCAGGATCCGGCGATCTCGTTTGGCCGCCGGACGGATGATCAAACCGCGATTCAAGCCGCGATTCAACCCGCGATTCAACCCGCGATATACAGCCCGCCATTGACGTGCAGCACCTCGCCGGTGACAAAGCTGGCCGCGTCGCTGCACAGGAAGCCGATGGCGGTGGCGATCTCGCGCGGGTGGCCGAGGCGCTTGAGCGGTGTCTGCTCGACGGAATCGGCGCCGCGTTTCTGGATCAGCTCGGCGGTCATGGGGGTTTCGATCACGCCCGGCGATACAGCATTGACGCGGGTGCGCGGCCCGAGTTCCCGCGCCAGGCTGCGGGTGAGGCTGAGCAGGCCACCCTTGGAGGCCGAATAGTGCGCATTGTAGTAAGCGCCCCGGTGCGCCGCCACCGACGTCAGGTTGACGATGGCGCTGTTCTCGCGCAGCGCGGGAATGGCGCGGCGCACAAGATAGAACACGCCATCGAGGTTGATCGACAGCGTCTGCCGCCATTGCGCGTCGCTCATCCCGGCCACAGGCTGGGCCTGGTACAAGCCTGCCGACGGTACCAGGAAATCGATGCCGCCGAAGCGCGCCTGCGCGAGCGCCACGGCGCGCTCGCAATCGTCGGGGCTGGCGGCGTCCATGCGCAGCGTGGCGATGCGCTCGCCGCTCGGGTCCAGTTCGCTGGCAAATCCGGCGACACCGGCTTCGTCCAGATCCGTCAGTACCAGGTTGGCGCCGTGCGCCAGGAACAGCTTGGCCGTCTCACGGCCGATGCCGCCGTTGGCGCCGGTCAGCAGCAGCGTGCGTTGATCGAAGTTGTACATGTTGTCTCCCGTGTTCAGATATGCAGTGCGCGCCCGTAGGCCGCGAGCACGGCTTCGTGCATGGCCTCGGACATGGTCGGGTGCGGCAGGACGGCGGCCATCAGGTCGGCCTCGGTGGTCTCCAGCGTCTGCGCGATGGCGTAGCCCTGGATCATCTCGGTGACCTCGTCGCCCACCATATGGGCGCCGAGCAGTTCGCCGCTGCCTGCGTCGAACACCACTTTCACCAGGCCCGCGGTGCTGCCCATGGCAATGGCCTTGCCGTTGCCGACGAAAGGAAACTTGCCGACCTTGATCGGCTGGCCGCGCTCCCTGGCCTGTGCCTCGGTGAGCCCCACGCTCGCCACTTGCGGATGGCTGTAGGTGCAGGCCGGAATACGTGTGGCATCGAGCGCATGCGGATGCAGCCCGGCAATCCGCTCCACGCAGATCACGCCTTCGTGGCTGRCCTTGTGCGCCAGCCACGGCGGGCCCGCCACGTCGCCGATGGCATACACGCCGGGCTCATCGGTGCGGCCGAAGCCGTCGGTCACGATATGCGTCTTCTCGACCTTGACGGCGGTCTGCTCCAGGCCCAGGCCTTCCACGTTGCCGACGATGCCCGCCGCCACCAGCACAACGTCGACGTCGACGCTCGCGCCGCCGGACTTGCCGCCTTGCAGCGCGACGGACCAGCCCTGCCCATTGCGCTCGGCGCTCTTGATGCTGGTGCCGGTATGCAGCACGATGCCTTCCCGGCTCAGGCTGCTCGCCACCTGTGCGCAGATGTCGGCATCTTCCACCGGCAGGATGCGCTCCGCCATCTCCACCACCGTCACCTCGGCACCCACCGCGCGATAGAAGCTCGCGAATTCGATGCCGATGGCGCCGGCGCCGACGATCAGCATGCGCTTTGGCACCACGGGTGGCGCCAGCGCCTCGCGATAGGTCCAGACCGTCTTGCCGTCCGCCGGCAGCGCGGGCAACTGGCGGGCGCGCGCGCCGGTGGCAAGCAGGATGTGGGCGGATGCAACGAGTCTTGTCGAGCCATCCGGCGCGGTGACTTCCAGCGTTCCCTTGCCCGCCAGCCGCCCGTGGCCGTTGAGCACGGTCACGCCGTTCTTCTTCATCAGGTGGGCCACGCCCTTGTTGAGCTGCGCGGCCACCGCGCGGGAGCGGGCCACCATGGCCGGGAGGTCGGCGGCAGGCGATGCGGCATGCACACCGTAGGCCGCCGCGTCCTTGACCAGCCGCAGCACATCGGCGGATCGCAACAGCGCCTTGGTGGGAATGCAGCCCCAGTTCAGGCAGATGCCGCCCAGGTGCTCTTTTTCGACCAGCGCGGTCTTCATGCCTAGCTGTGTGGCGCGGATGGCGGCCACGTAGCCGCCCGGGCCACCGCCTACGACGATCAGGTCAAATGAGGAGTTCGCCACGTCATGGTCCTTAGATCAGCATCGACAAGGGGTTTTCAAGCAGGCGCTTGAACGCGGCCAGCCATTGCGCGGCCAGTGCGCCGTCGATGGCGCGGTGGTCCACCGAGAGCGTGCAGCGCATGACCTGCCCGGCCTTCAGCGCGCCGTCTTCCACCACCGGCACCGCTTGCGTGGCGCCCACGGCAAGGATGGCGGCCTGCGGCGGATTGATGATGGCGGAGAACTCGGACACGCCGAACATGCCCAGGTTGCTCACGCTGAAGCTGCCCCCCTGGTACTCCTCGGGGCGCAGTTGCGAAGCGCGCGCACGCGCGGCCAGGTCGGCGATTTCGGCGCTGATGACGGACAGCGGCTTGGTATCGGCAGCGCGCACGATGGGGGTGATCAGGCCGGCGTCCGTGGATACCGCTACCGCGATATCGGCCTGCTGGTACTGGCGCATCGCCGTATCGGTCCAGCCCACGTTGGCCGCCGGCACCTCGCGCAAGGCGACCGCCACGGCGCGCACGATGAAGTCGTTGACCGAGATCTTGCGCGGCGCACCGGCGTTGATCTGCGCGCGCAGCGCCAGCAGCTGCTCCATGCGGCAATCCGCCGTGAGGTAGAAATGCGGGATGGTGGCCTTGCTCTCGCTCAGCCGGCGCGCGATGGTGCGGCGCATATTGCTGTGCGGGATTTCGGTGAACGCTTCGCTGGCCCGCGCTTGCGGTGCGGCGGGGCGCGCAACGGCAGGTGCGCTGGCAACGGCAGGAGCCGCGGCGGCCTGCTCGATATCGCGCTTGACGACGCGGCCATTGGGGCCGCTGCCGCGCAATGCCGCGAGGTCCAGCCCGCGCTGCGCCGCCAGGCGGCGCGCCAGCGGGCTGGCGAAGATGCGTGCGGCATGCGGTGCAGCAGTCGTGGCAGCAATCGTGGCAGCAGCAAGCGCCTCGCCAGCGGATGCCGCCACGGCTTCAGGCGCTTGCGCGCCGCCACCCGCCGCCGCGATCAGCGCATCGATATCCACGCCGGTTTCGCCATTGACCAGCAGCACGCCGATGGGCGCGCCCACCTCCACGTCCTGGCCCGCCGCCACCAGGCGGCGGCCGAGCACGCCGGCCGAATCGGCATTGAGCTCGACCACGGCCTTGTCGGTTTCGATCTCGGCGATGCAGTCGCCAACGGCAATCGTATCGCCTTCGTTCTTGGTCCACGCTTGCAGCGTGGCCTGGGTGGCATTGGCCGCCACCTCGGGCATGCGTAGCAGGGTGGCCATGTCAGGCAGTCCTTGGTTGCAGGTCGGGGCGGTAGGCGGCGATATCCGCGTACTGCACGATCTCCAGCACATTGCCTTCGGGATCGCGGCAGAACGCCAGGTAGGTGCCGGGGCGCACTTCGATGCGCTGCGGGCCGGTGAGGAATTCCACATCGGCGGCGAGCAGCTTGTCGACCACGCTCTGGATGTCGTCCACGATAAAGGTCAGGTAGGTGGCGTTGGCCTTGTCGAGGATGTACTCGGGAGCGGGCGCGGGCGCGGGCGGCTGTACGGGGGCCAGCAGCTTGATGCGCTCGCCATGGTTGGTCTGCAGGCGCACCGCGGTGTAGCCGCCGGCGTGCATGGCCGCCTGCATGGCATTTGCCGCTGGCACGGCCACTTCGCTGACAAAGGCGAAGCCCAGCACCTGCTCGTAGAAGCGGCGCATGCGCGGCAGGTCGCGCACGGCGATGCCGACCTCCAGGGGAACAATCACGTTCAGGGTCATTGGTATTCCTTGGGTTCGTTCAGTTGGCCAGGCGGGCATCGGGACTCACGCCGCGCCCTTGTCGCGCATTACCTGGCGCAGGCCCTCGGCCACTTCCTCGGTGCGGGCTGCGGCGGCGCGCTCCAGCACCTTGGAGATGCTCGGCGCGGCCTCGGCGCCGGTCACGCGCTGCACGGGCTGGTCCAGCCAGTCGAAGTAGCGGCGCTGGATTTCGTCGGCCAGCCATCCGCCATAGGAGGTACCCCGCGCGCCTTGTTCGGCGATCAGTACGTTGTTGGTCTTCTTCACGCTCTGCGCGATGGTGTCCCAGTCAATGCTGGCGCGGTCCAGCCAGCGCAGGTCGATCACCTCGGCGTCGATGCCGGTTTGCGCCACCGCTTCGAGCGAGTGGCCGACCATCGACAGGTACGTGATGACAGTGACATCGCCACCGCTGCGGCGTACCGCCGCCTTGCCCACCGGCAGGTGATAGTCGAAGTCATCCACGGGGCCCACGCCCGAGGCGTTGTACAGGTCCACGTGCTCGATCACCAGCACCGGGTCCTTGCACGCCAGCGCGGTGTTCATCAGGCCCACGTAGTCGAACGGCGTGGACGGCGCCACGATGCGCCAGCCCGGGCTGGTGGCGAAGATGCCGGCCGGGTCCATCGAGTGCTGCGAGCCATAGCCCGTGCCCATCGCTACCTTGGTGCGCAGCACCAGCGGCACGTCGCTCTCGCCGCCGAACATGTGGCGCGCCTTGCCGATCTGGTTGAAGATCTGGTCGGCCGCCACCCACATGAAGTCCGGGTACATGAACTCCACCACGGGCTTGTAGCGTCCGTCCAGCGCCAGCCCGCCGCCCAGGCCCACGAACGCGTTCTCGCTGATCGGCGTGCCCAGCACGCGGTCCGGGAAGTTGTCGCGCAGGCCGCGGGTGGCGCCGTTGGTGCCGCCCTTGAGGCGGTGCACGTCCTCGCCCATCACCACCACCGACGAATCGGTCTCCATGCGGCGTTGCATGACGTCCGCCACCACGTCGATGAACTTGCGCTTGTCCAGCTTGCCGGAGAAGCCGGCCTCGTCCTCGCAGCGCAGGCCTGCCAGCTCGCTCAGGTCGCCGCGGATGCCCACATCGCGGAAGTCCGGGCTCGGCCACAGCTCAGGCCGGATGCGGCGCTTGCCCGGCTTGCCGGAAGGATCGGCTTCGGTCAGTGCGGCCATGGCGTCGCGCATGGCTTGCTTGATGCGCTCACGCAGCGCGGCGATCTCGTCGGCGCTGATCAGGCCGCGCGCCTGCATGCGGCGCGCCATCAGTTCGAGCGGATCGCGCGCGCGCCATTGCTGCTCTTCTTCCTTGGTGCGGTAGCCAAAGGCGCTCCCCGGGAAGGGGCCGTTCTGGTGGAAGAAGCGGTACAGATCGGCTTCGATGATCGTCGGGCCCTTGCCGGCACGCATATGCGCCAGCGCTTCCTGCGTGGCCAGGTACACCGCCAGCGGGTCCATGCCATCGACCTTCCAGCTCGGGATGTTGAAGCCCATGCCGCGCGCGGACAGGCGCGGCTCGGCGGTGGACTCTTCCACCGTGGTGGAGACGGCGTAGCGGTTGTTCTCGATAAAGAAGCACAGCGGCAGCTTCCACGCGGCGGCCAGGTTCATGGTTTCCAGCACCGAGCCGATATTGACCGCGCCGTCGCCGAAGTAGGTGATGGCGACCGCATCCGTGCCGGCATGCCGGTGCGACCACGCCGCGCCCGCGGCCATGGGCACGCCGCCGCCCACGATGGCATTGGTGCCCAGCGCGCCGGCCTCGGCCCACTGCAAGTGCATGGAGCCGCCACGGCCTTTGCAATAGCCCTGCGCCAAGCCCAGGATTTCCGCCAGCGTGCGTTGCAGCAGCGTTTGCACGTCCGCCGGCAGCGGTGCGCGCGGATCGATGCCGTTGGGCGCGAGGTAGCCCAGCGCCTTGGAGACAAACTGGTGATGCCCGCGATGCGAGCCGTTGATCTGGTCGGCGCCGGTCAGCGGCACGATGGAGCCGGCGGCGCCGCCTTCCTGCCCGATGCTGGAATGCGCCGGGCCGTGGACCAGGCCTTCGGCGGCGAGTTCGAGCACAGCCTCCTCGAAGCCGCGGATCAGGTGCAGGTGGCTCAGCAGGGTGCCGAGCAGGGCCGGGTCTGCCTTGGCCCAGTCTTCCTCGGTGGTGCGCAGTTCCACCCATTCGGCGGCGGGGCGCAGGGCGCTACGTTCAGACATTTGAGAATCCTTGATTACCGTTCGATGATGCTTTCAATCGTGCTGGGGAACTGCGTGCTCAGAAGCCGTCGGCGGTCCAGCCGCCATCGGAGACCAGCGCATGGCCGGTGATGAACGCGGCCGAGTCCGATGCCAGGAAGAGGGCGACCTCCGCCATCTCTTCCGGCGCGCCAAAGCGGCGCAGCGGCGTGCGCGCCAGCAGCGCCTCGCCGTCGATGGCCTTGCTGGCGAGCAGCGTTTCCATCAGCGCGGTGCTGGTGTAGCCCGGGCAGACCGCGTTCACGCGGATGTTGTACTCAGCCCATTCCGCCGCCAGCGACTTGGTGAGCGACACCACGCCAGCCTTGGCGGCGCAGTACGCCAGGCGCCGCGCGGACGAGGCCAGGCCCCACATCGACGCGGTGCTCAGGATGGAGCCGCCGCCCTGGCGCACCATGCGGCGCGCCGCCGCCTGCGTGCAGAAGAACACGCCGGAGAGGTCGATCTCGATGGCGCGGCGCCAGTCGTCGGGCGTCAGTTCCAGCGACGGCTTGTTCATCGAGATGCCGGCGTTGTTCAGCAGGATGTCGATGCGGCCAAAGCGGGCCTCGGTGGCGGCGCAGGCGTGCTCCACGGCCTCGGGGTCGGTGATCGAAGCCTGTACCACTTCGACCTGCGCTTCCGGGCAAGCCGCTTCCAGTTCCGCCTTGGCGCTGGCGAGTCCTTGCGCATCCAGGTCCAGCAGCATCAGGCGCGCGCCGTGCCGGGCAAAGCCATGCGCCATCGCGCGGCCGATGCCGCTGGCGCCGCCGGTGTTGAGCACGACCTTGCCGGCCAGGCCGGGGTAGCTGGCGCGCGCAAAGGGCTGCGCGTTCGGGTATCCAATAGGCAAAGAGGTGCTCATACGGCTAACCAGTCCTTCAGAAGTTGGGTATTGGAAGTGAGTTGTTCGGGCGTGCCTTCAAAGACGATGCGTCCGTGGCCCATCACGCAGACGCGGCTCGATACCTTCAGCGCGATGGCGAGCTTCTGCTCCACCAGCACCACCGAGACGCCCCGGCGGTGGATGTCCTGGATGGCCTCGCCAACCACCGTCACGATCTTGGGCGCGAGGCCTTCGGTGGGCTCGTCGATCAGGATCACCAAGGGGTTGCCCAGCAGCGAGCGGCACATGGTGAGCATCTGCTGCTCGCCGCCGGAGAGGCTGCCGGCCTTGGTGTTGCGGCGCTCCTTCAGGCGCGGGAAGTAGTCGAACATCTGCTCGAAGGTCCATTGCGGCGCGCCTTCGGTGGCGCGCTGCTCGCCCATGCGCAGGTTTTCGTCCACCGTCAGGTTGGCGAAGACCTCGCGCTCTTCCGGCACATAGGCAATGCCCTTGCGGCAGATCGCATAAGATTGCGCGCCGGCCAGATCGCGCCCGCGCAGCCTGATGTGGCCGGCGCTTGGCGGCACCAGGCCCATGATGGCCTTGAGCGTGGTGGAGCGGCCCGAGCCGTTGCGGCCCAGCAGGCTGACCACTTCGGCCCGCCCTACCTGGAAATCCACGCCGTGCAGGATGTGGCTCTTGCCGTAGTGCGCGTGCAGCCCTTGCACGCTCAGCAGCGGATCGGCGCTTTGTAGKGACTGCGCGCTCATACCGTGACCTCCTCGCCCAGATAGGCTTCCTTGACGCGTGCGTTGTTGCGGATCTCGTCCGGCGTGCCGGTGGCGACGATCTCGCCGTAGACCAGCACGCTGATGCGGTCGCTGAGCGAGAACACCACGTCCATGTCGTGCTCCACGATCAGCAGCGTGCGGCCCTGCGCGATCTCGCGGATCAGGCCGKCGGTGTAGTCGGTTTCTTCCTGCGACATGCCCGCCATCGGCTCGTCGAGCATGATGACCTTCGGGTCCGAGGCCAGCGTCATGGCGATCTCCAGCGAGCGTTGCTCCGAATACKACAGCTCGCCGGCGATGGTTTGTGCGCGCCCGGCCAGCCGCACCTGTTCGAGCAGGTGCTGGGTCTCGTCGCGCACGGCACGCACCTTGTGGGCGAACTTCCACAGCGTGTATTGCAGGCCGTGGCGCCGCATGACGGCGAGGCGCAAGTTCTCGAAAACCGTGAGGCCCGCGAAGATATTGGTGATCTGGAACGAGCGCGCCAGGCCGCGATGGTTGATGCTCTGCGGCGACAGGCCGTGGATCGGCTCGCCGTTGAGCATGATCTCGCCTTTGGTCAGGGGCAGGCGCCCGGAGATCAGGTGGAACAGCGTGGACTTGCCGGCGCCGTTCGGGCCGATCAGCGCGTGGCGCTCACCGCTGACGAGATCGAGGTCCACGCCGCGGATGATGTCGACGTCGCCGAAGGATTTGCGCAGTCCGCGCAGGGAGAGCATCGCTTGCGTGTTCATGCCGGGTTMCTCMGGACGTTGGTGGCCGCGGTGGCGGGCGCGTCGATGGCGGGGGTGGCGTCCTTCAGGCGCAGCCAGCGCCTGTTGGCCAGGCGGGCCGTGGCGATGCCTGCCACCAGCAGCGCCGCGGGCACCAGCCAGGTCAGCGGCGAGATGGGATCCCACTCGCGGCCAAACAGCGCAATCGCGGGCCAGCCGCCACCATTCAGGGCCGCCATGGAGCGGTAGTCTTGCGAGAAGAAGCGCTGCAGCATCTCCACCGTGAACACCGTGCCGCCCGCGAGCAGCAACGTGCCGATGATGAATGCCAGCGCCATGGGCAGCAGCGCACGCAGGCCATAGGTCTTGCTGTGCGTGGCGAAGGACTTGATCAGCCCGGCCAGGCCCGTCGGCAAGAACATCATCACCAGCACGAAGACAATGCCCTGGTACAGCAGCCACGAACGCGTCAGGTCGGATACCGCATAGCCGAAGAAGGTCATCACCGCCGCGCCCAGTGCCGGGCCGAGGAAGATCTTCACGCCGCCGATATAGCTGTTAAGCACCACCGCCGCGGAGGCGGATGACTCGAACACCACATAGTTGGCCGCTTCCATGTTGAGCGCCTGCAGCGCGCCCGCGATGCCAGCGAACATGGCCGAGACGGCGAACACCAGCACGCCGAGCCGGTGCGTGTCATAGCCGAGAAAGCGCAGGCGGTTGGCGTTCTCGCGCAGGCCCAGCGTCAGGCGGCCCACCGGCGTCAGCGTGAACAGGTACAGCAGCGCCAGCGACAGCAGCACCCAGAACAGGGTCAGGTAGTACACCTGGTTGCTGTCGCCGAAGGTGAGGCCCCACGCCGGCATGCGCATGGTGGACAGGCCCGCCTCGCCGCCGAACCAGCCCTTCAGGTGCGGCGCCAGCGAGTGCAGCAGTTCGGCCAGCGCCAGCGTGATCATGGCGAAGTAGACGCCGGTGCGCTTGGTGGCGAACCAGCCGGCGGCCAGGCCGGCGACCAGGCCCAGGGCGCCGCCGGCCAGCGGCAGCAGCGGCGTGGGCAGCAGGCCGTTGCCGCCGAAGGCGTTCATGGCGTGCACGGTGGCAAAGCTGCCAATGCCGAAGTACGCCGCATGGCCRAACGACAGCATGCCGCCCTGGCCGCTCAGCAGGTTGAACGAGGCSGCGAACAGCACSGCGATCAGCATCTGGATGGATGCGTTGACCAGCGATTGCGATAGCACCATCGGCAGCGCCAGCAGCGCGCCCACGCCGAGCAGCAACAAGGTCTTCTGCGTGTTGGAGAGGTTGGTCATGGTTACTCCTTCTCGCCCATCAAGCCTGACGGACGGACCAGCAAGATCAACAGCATCAGCGCGAACGGGATGGTCCCGGCCAGGCTGGAGAGTTTCAGGGTCATCAGCCCGCCGGCTTGTTCGGCCCAGGCGCCCGCCCCGGCCAAGGCCAGCAGGTCGGCCAGGCTGCGATCGATGCCGACCGAGAGCGACGTGATCAGCCCGATCAGCAGCGAGGCGAGCATGGCCCCCTCCAGCGAGCCCAGGCCGCCCACTACCACCACGACGAAGACCATCACGCCGAGTTCCAGCGCCATGTTCGGGTTGGTGGTGTAGAACGCGCCCGCCACCGCGCCGGCCAGGCCCGCCAGCGCCGCGCCGATGCCGAACACGCCCATGAAGACCAGCGGCACGTTGTGGCCCAGCGCCTCGGCCATGCGCGGCTTGTAGATCGCCGAGCGCACCACGATGCCGACCCGGGTGCGCGTGAGCAGCAGGTAGATCACGGCGAACATGGCCACGGCGATGCCGCCCATKAACACGCGATAGAAGGGATAGGAGGACACGCCCAGGTGGAAGGCCGCGAAGTCCAGCGACGCCGGGATGCGGTAGTCCACCGGGAAGTTGCCAAAGAACAGCTTGATCAGTTCGGCAATGATGAAAGACAGGCCAAAGGTCAGCAGCAGCTCATGCGCGTGACCGTGGTGATGGACGCGGCGCAGGAAGAAGCGCTCCACCGCCACCCCGGCCAGCCCGACCAGGATCGGCGAAACCACGATGGCCGGCCAGAAGCCGATTGCGCCCTGCAGCGTATAGGCAAAGTAGGCGCCCAGCATGTAGAACGACGCATGGGCAAAGTTGAGCACGCCCATCATGCCGAAGATGAGGGTCAGGCCAGCGGAAACCATGAACAGCAGCAGGCCGTAGATGGTGCCGTTAAGCAATGAGACGACGAGGTATTCCATGAAGGCTTCCTTGGAACGAGGCTGTGCGGCCAACTGGCGCATGGCCGTACTTGCCAGCGCCCGCGCCGCAGCGGCGCGAGCGTGGCTGATGTTGCTAGGGTGGCTTGGGCAGGGGAATCAGCTGGGGCGCTGCATCTTGCAGCTGGCCTGGGCCGGCGTGGCGGCCTCGGCGGCAGAGAAGGTCTTGACCGGCTTGAAGCCCATGTCGGTGCCGTCGACCTTGAACTTCGCATCCTTGGCGACCACGGACACCACCATCGGCAGCAGCACCTGGTGATCGGCGGCGCGCATGCTCATCTCGCCCAGCGGCGATCTGACCTTGGCGGTTTCGAGCGCCTTGGCCAGTGCGCTGGTGTTGAGCTTGCCGCCTTCCGGCTTCACGGTCTTCAGTGCTTCGCCCAGCATCTCCACCGCGAACACCGTCTGTGGCTCGATGTAGGCGGGCATATGGCCCTGCCTGGCCTTGAAGTCGTTGGCGAAGCGCTCACTGTCGGCGCCACCCGCCTCGACATTGAAGGGGTGGGCAACATAGTGGCCCAGCGCCACGTCGGCGGCGTTGCCGATATTGCCCGGCTGGTCGAGGAACACGGTGGCAAAGCGCGTCTTCAGGCCGGCTGCCTTGCTGGCCTTCATCAACAGCAGCAGGTCGTTGGACCAGTTGCCGGTGATCACGCTGTCTGCCTTGGCGGCAGCGATCTTGGCCACGTAGGGCGAGAAGTCCTGCACCTTGTTCACGTCATGCAGCGTCTTTTCCACCACCGTGTAGCCGCCGGCGCCGGCGTAGTCGCCGATGGCCTTTTCCATGTCGACGCCCCAGGAGTAGTTCTGGTTGATMGAATACACGCGGGTGCCCAGCGCATGGAGCGGCTTCATCGCGCCGACCAGCGCCTTGACGCGGATCTGCGCGTTGGTGGCGAACTTGAAATGGTAGAAGTGGCACTTCTCGCCGGTTAGCTCCATGGCTTCGCCGCCGACGTTCATGAACAGGATTTCCTTGCCCGGATTGCGCAGGTTGAACTTGCGCACGTCCTCGGTGATCTGGCCGGACACGGCCGACGACGAACCTTGCATGACGATCTGGGCGCCATCGGCAACGGCCGCCTTCAGCTTGTCCGCCGCGCCTGCCGGGCCGCCCTGGTTGTCGTACTCGACCAGCTGGAGCGGCTCGCCGTTCCAGCCCCCGGTGGTGTTGATCTTGTCGATCGCATAGCGCGCCGCTGCGCGGAACATCAGGCCGGTGGATGCCTGCGGGCCGGACAGCGTCTCGACCAGCGCAATCTTCACCGGCGCCGCCGATGCCGTGCCCGCCAGCACGGAGAGTGCCGCGGCTGCGAACAAAGGACGGGTAATGCGGCTACCGCTCATGGGTGTCTCCTGGCTATTGTTTGGATTCATCTGGCGGGCGCCGAAACTGGCCCGTCATAGTGGTCTGACCTGTGGTTAAAGTGGTCTGACAGGTTTACTATAAGGAGATGGGCGGCGATCGTCAACGGCGACTTGCGCGCCATGAGGGTTTCTACCGAGAGTCCGATCGGATGTGTATCCGCGTGGCGGAACGAAGGGCTTATACCCTTGAAGGGCTTGGCTTGTGGACGAATAACGGGTGCCGGCACCGCTTCGTGCTGGTACATTCCACACGTTTCATGCGCGCTAAGACGTGCTACATTGACCTGTAAGACCAATTTAGAATCGAGCGCCAGCCAGAGGCTGTCTGGCGCCAGGGAGCCCGTATTGAACAAGACAGTGCCCGGCGCCGCGGCGCCGCCGCCCACCCAGCGCCCGGAGGGAACCATGTTCCATCCCGAGCCCAAACACCTGCCGGACGAGATCGCCAGGCGCCTGATCCAGGCGATCCAGGCGGGCGAGTTCGCCGTGGGCGACCGCCTGCCCAGCGAGCGCTTGCTGTGCGAGCAGTYCTCGGTCAGCCGCGCGGTGGTGCGCGAGGCCCTGTCGCAGCTCAAGTCGGAGGGGTTGGTTGCGCCCAAGGCGGGCAGCGGCGTGTTTGTGACCGAGCGCAGCCAGCGCCAGGCGTTTCGCATGCAGGATGTGGCCATCGACGAGAAAGACTCGCTGGCCATGGTGATGGAACTGCTGGTGACGATCGAAGTGGCGGCCACCAGGTTCGCGGCCATGCGCCGCACGCCTGAAGACCTCAAGCGGATCCGCCGCGCGCTGATTGGCATGGAGTACGAGATCGCCAACGACAGGCTGGGCGATGAAGAGGACTTCGCCTTTCACCAGGCCATTGTCGAGGCGACGCACAACCCGCACTTCCAGGCGTTGAGCGAACACCTGGAGCACGGCGCGCGGCGCGTGATCCGGCAGGCGAGGAGCAATACCAAGAGCCATCACGCGGACATGGTCGAGGCCGTGCAGGAAGAGCACAAGACCATCTACGACGCGATCGTGGCGGGCGACGCCGAGCGGGCGGCGGAGGCGGCGGAGACCCACCTTCGCAACGCCGCCAAGCGGCTGAACATGTACCTCAAGGGGTGACTGGCGGGGCGGCCGGCAACTGCCGATGGGCAGTCCGCGTTCTTGTCCCGCCCGGGCTTGCCTGGTTTATTCCAGCCCGGCCAGGCCCAGCTGGAAGCGCTGGCTCAAGCGCTCGCCGCTGGCTAGCAACACGCTCACTTCCACCCCCGATGCCATCGCCTGGCAGGCTGCGCGGCTGGTGCCGGAGACCGACACGCTGGCACCCTGCGGGCAAACGCACACGGCATGCCTCTGGCCCTCGGTATCGACCGTGACCGCGCCGTAGCCGGCCCGCATCGACAGGCCGGAAGCCTGGCGCCAGGTCCATGCGGACGGGGGAAGTGAGGMGGTGATGTCGGTGCCGTCGTCCCGCAGCACCGCTGCGGTGGCGGTGACCCGGGGCACACCCGGCGTCAGCGGCGTGTCGGCGTAGGTGAGTTGCAGGCGCCAGGCGCAGTCCGGCGCCTGGCCGGAGGTGGCGTTGCGCGCCGTGGGCGGGTGGAGCAAGGTGAGTGCTACCTCACCTTGCTCGCTGCTCCAGGCCTTGCGCAGCGTGTCCCCGCACGCTTTTAGCAGCGCAATGAGCAGGCTGCCCGGCCGTGGCTTGGCTGTCCTGCTGCCGCGCTGTGGCGCGGCGCGGCCCGATAGTGACCCTGAGTGCATCGATGGCACGATTTCCCCGTATCCTTTTTATAAAGTCACTCTACAAACCGAGCGGCCTTCGCGCATCACCCATTCATGGGATGCCGCCGGGTTTTCTTATGGCCGGGGCKGGATTTCAGGCCGATGGCGGTGTCCCGGCCAGTTCGCCGACGCGCCTGACCACCTCGGCCAGTAGCGCCGAGCTGTCGTCGCTGCGATAGCTCATCATCACTGGTGAGGTAAAGCCGGGGGCGTCAATCGGCACGTAGGCCACGTCGTCGCGGTGCAGCCGCTGCACGGATGCCGGCACCAGGCAGATTCCAAGCCCCGCAGCCACGAGGCCGATGGCGGTCTGCAGCTCATTGGCCTCCTGCGCCACGCGCAACTGCAGGCCCTGCGTGCGGAACAGCGCCAGCACGTGATCGGCGTAGCTGGGGCGGGGCCGCGCCGGGTAGAGCACGAAGGGGTGGGCCGCCAGCTGTGCCGGCGTCATGGGCGGACCCTTCAGCGCGGCGTGGCCGCTGGGCACGGCGGCCATCAGCGGCTCGGCCATCACCACCGTGCGGGTGATGGCGGGGTCGTCCAGCACGATGCGGCCAAAGCCGACATCGATGCGGCCGGCCTTGAGCGCTTCCATCTGCTGTACCGTGGTGAGTTCGGACAGGCCGACCTCGAGGGCCGCGTCGGAGCCGCGCACCTGGCGGATCAGCTCCGGCAGGAAGCCATAGAGCACCGATGGCACGAAGCCGATGCCGAACCAGCGCTTTTCATTGCGGCCGATGCGCCGCGTGCCTTCCACGATCTCGTCGATGCGCTGGTTCAGCTGCAGCGATTGCTCCAGCAGGAAGCGGCCGGCCTCGGTCAGCCGCACCGCGCGCGCGGAACGGTCCAGCAGCACGGTGCCGATTTCGTCCTCCAGCTGGCGGATCTGGCGCGACAGCGGCGGCTGGGCGATATGCAGGCGCTCAGCCGCGCGGGTGAAGTTGAGTTCGGCCGCGACGGCCTGGAAATAACGCAGGTGACGTAGCTCCATGATCCCATCCTTTCATACTTAAAAGGTATTGATCGGGACATACTCGGTCTTGGACACCCTGGATGTCAAGCCACATACTGCTTCTCAACGTATTCCATACTTGGCAGACACCCAGCATGAAAGCAACCGTCACCTCCGTCGAAGCCATCCTGGTCGACCTGCCCACCATCCGGGCGCACCAGCTTGCCATGACCACCATGCAGCGCCAGACCCTGGTGATCGTGCGGCTGCGTTGCAGCGACGGCATCGAGGGGATTGGCGAAGCCACCACCATCGGCGGCCTGAGCTACGGCGACGAAAGCCCCGAGGGCATCAAGCTGACCATCGATACCTACCTGGCACCTGCACTGGCCGGCATCGACGCGTGCAATATCCACGCCGCCATGCAGCGCCTGGCTTCGGTGGCGCGGGGCAATCGCTTTGCCAAGTCGGCGCTGGAGTCCGCGCTGCTCGATGCGCAGGGCAAGCGCCTGGGCCTGCCCMTGTCCGAGTTGCTGGGCGGCGCGGTGCGGCCGAACCTGGCCTGCCTGTGGACGCTCGCCAGCGGAGACACCGGCCGGGATATCGAAGAAGCCGAAACCCTGCTGGCCGAGCGCCGCCACAACACCTTCAAGCTCAAGATCGGGCGTCGCAGCGTGCGCGACGACGTGGCTCATGTGTCGGCCATCAAGCGCGCGCTGGGCGACCGTGCCCGCGTGACCGTGGACGTCAACCAGGCCTGGAACGAAGCCGATGCCGCCACCGGCATCGCCATGCTGGAAGCCGCCGGCATCGATCTCGTCGAGCAGCCGGTGCCGCGCGAGCAGCGCGGCGCGCTGGCCCGGCTGGCGGCGCGCTTCGTGGTGCCGGTGATGGCCGATGAGGCCGTGTGCGGTCCCGAGGATGCGATGGAACTGGCGCGCATCGCCGGCGCGGACGTGTTCGCGCTGAAGATCTCCAAATCCGGCGGCATCTTCGAGATGCTGCGCACGGCGGCGGTAGGCGATGCGGCCGGCATCGCGCTGTACGGCGGCACCATGCTGGAAGGCAGCGTGGGCACCATCGCCGCTGCCCACGGCTTTGCCACGCTGCCGCGGCTGGCCTGGGGCACCGAGCTGTTCGGCCCGCTGCTTCTCAAGGATGATGTGGTGACGGCCCGCCCCGAGTACCGTGACTTTGCCTTGCACCTGCCGGTTGGCCCGGGGCTTGGCCTGACGCTGGACGAAGACAAGCTGGCCCATTACCGCCGCGCCGCCTGAGGCGCTGCCCAAGCAAACATAGACCGAGGATTCAAGCATGTTGTTTCTGGTGAGAATGGACGTAAAGATGCCCGCGGACATGCCGGCCGCGCTGGCCGACGAGATCAAGGCGCGCGAGAAGGCGTACTCGCAGGACCTGCAGCGCCAGGGCAAGTGGCCGCATCTGTGGCGCGTGGTGGGCGAGTACGCCAACTACAGCGTGTTCGATGCCGAGTCCAACGACGAACTCCACACCATGCTCTCCAGCCTGCCGCTGTTCCCGTACATGGAAATCCATGTCACGCCGCTGGCCAAGCACCCGTCGTCGATCAAGTAAGCCAGCCGGCGCGCCGTTACCCTGAATACCGCCGCGGCCTCCGCTGGCCGCGTTCCAACACCAACTCCGAATCCATTTGGAGGAGACTCTGATGCGCTTGCCATTCCTGCGCGCGTGGGCCGCCTGCGCCTGTGCGCTGGCCACCCTGGCCGTGCTGCCGTCGGCCGCCCACGCCGACACCTATCCCGATCACCCGATCCGCTGGGTCGTGCCATTCCCCGCGGGCGGCGCGATGGACAATATCGCCCGCACGCTGGGCGAGGAAATGTCGAGGAGCCTGGGCCAGTCCATCGTGGTGGAAAACCGCCCCGGCGCTGGCGGCAATATCGGCGCGGAGATGGTGGCGCGCTCGCCCGCGGATGGCTACACGCTGATCATCGTGGCCAACGGCATGGCGGTGAACCCCGCGCTGTACGGCCGGCTCAGCTATGACCCGGTGAAGGATTTCGCGCCGGTCTCGCTCCTGGCGGTGGTGCCTAACGTGCTGGTCACCAGCAAGGCCAAGAAGCTGCCCGCCACGGTGCCCGACCTGATCGCCGCGGCGCGCGCCACGCCGGACAAGTACACCTATGCCTCCGCCGGCAATGGCACCTCGATTCACCTGGCTGGCGAGCTGTTCACCTCGCTCACCGGCGTCAAGATGCTCCACGTGCCCTACAAGGGCAGCGGCCCGGCCATGACGGACCTGCTGGGCGGCCAGGTCGACTATATGTTCGACAGCATCACCTCGGCCAAGCCGCATATCGACTCCGGCAAGCTCACGCCCATTGCGGTGACCACCGCCAAGCGCTCGTCGACGCTGCCAAACGTGCCGACCCTGGCCGAAGCCGGCGTCAAGGGCTATGACCTGTCGCCATGGTTCGCCGCCTTCGTCCCGGCCAAGACGCCGCCCGCCGTGGTCGCGCGCCTGAACCAGGCCATGGTGGACGCGCTGGCCAAGCCGTCGGTGCGCACCCGCCTGGCCGCCATCGGCGCCGAGCCGATCGGCAGCACGCCCGCGCAGCTGGGCAAGCACCTCGCTGCCGAAACCGATAAATGGGGCAAGCTGATCCGCGAACGCGGCATCCGCGCGGACTGAGAACGCCATGACCACTGCATTCCACCAAGGCATCGCGCTGCACTACGAGATCGAGGGGGCGCCCCACGCACCCGTTCTGGTCATGTCCAATTCGCTGGGCACCGACATGCAGATGTGGGCGCCGCAGATGGATAGCCTGCTGCCGCGCTTTCGCGTGCTGCGCTACGACACCCGCGGCCACGGGGGCTCCGGCCTGCCGTCCCCGGCGCCGTTCGGGTTTGCCAAACTCGGGCAGGACGTGCTGGCCATCATGGATCACGCCGGCATCCAGCGCGCGCATTTTTGCGGGCTGTCGATGGGCGGCATGACCGGCATGTGGCTGGCTGCCAATCACCCCGAGCGTTTCGACCGCTTCGTGCTGGCCAATACCGCCGCCCTCATCGGCCCGGCCAGCGGCTGGGACACGCGCATCCAGACGGTACGCAGCCAAGGCATGGCCGCCATCGTCGACGCCGTGCTGGCGCGCTGGTTCAGCGCCGCCTGGCTGGCCGGCAACGCGGCGCGCATCGCGCCGGTGCGCCAGATGCTGCTGGACGCATCGCCCGAAGGCTACACGGCCAACTGCGCCGCCGTGCGCGACGCCGACCTGCGCGAGCAGCTGCCGCGCATCGCCAGCCCGGTGCTGGTGATTGCCGGCACGCATGACATGGCCACCACACCGGCACAAGGGCGCGAAGTGGCGCAAGGGATTGCCGGGGCGCGCTACGTGGAGCTGGACGGGGCCCACTTGTCGAACTGGGAGCAGCCGGAGGGGTTTGCGCAGGCGGTTCGCGGGTTCCTGGCAGGCTGAGGCCTGCCGGACGCCGTTCACGCAGTCGCGCGTCGATTGCAACGTCGATATCATGACAGCCGGGTCTAGGACCGGCCACTCAACTATCCCCTCCCGCTACCCTGGCAGGATGTGTGCTGGGCAAAATCTRCTATGGTTTTGCCAACGCATCAGGGGGATATGAGCATGGCCAGACTTGTGGTTCGCGGTGTTGACGAATTGCTGGTGCACAAACTGCGCGAGCGTGCTGCTGCAAATGGGCGCAGCGAAGAGGCGGAACACCGCGAGATTCTCATTCAGGCGCTGAGACAAACAACGCGAAATAGTTTGGCCGAAGTACTTGCGAGCATGCCGGACGTTGGTGAGGATGCCGATTTCGCGCGCTGCACTTGAGCCGACTAGCTGAAGACATTGTGGCGAAGTGACGTTGGCGAGGGCCAAGGCGGACCTGACGCGGTGGCCCTCGTTTTCACTACTTTGCCGCCCCGAACCGGATATCCCCATACCAGGCACGCGCGTTCCCTCCCGTGTTGTCGGTATCGGTGAGCAGGCCGTAGGCGATCAGCTTGCCGGGCTTTTCCTTGAAGGCATGCTCGAAGTCCCGCTCCACGTTGCGGCTCAGCGCGAGCCACTTGCCGGCGGCGTCGGGCCCGCCTGACACCACGATCATCTTGATCCGCGAGGTGTGGGGATTGTCGATGACCGTGCCGACCGGCGCGGTGTTGGACCAGATGTACATCAGCGTGGCATAGGGCAGTTCCTCGCCCGCCAGCATCTTGGCGAGCTTGATGGCGGTGCGCTCGCCCAGCGATAGCTTGTCCGTATCTCCATCGAACATGAACACCAGGCGCGCCGGCGCGTCTTCCTTGGCGGCGACGCTGTTGTCGGCCGCATCGATCGGGTGTTCCACCCTCCAGCGCCAGCTGACCTGCGGGGTGGCCTCCAGGTCCAGGTTGTTGCCCTTGTGCATCAGCGCCGAGGCGGAGGCGGCCGCGTCGGCTTCGAGCACCGTGGCGTGGTCCTCCGCCACCAGGCTGTAATGGGTCAACGTCTTGCCGTGCGCCACCGGCAGGTTCTTCCACCCGGCCGGMAACGCGCCGCCGGGCGTGCCGGCGGAGAAGGCGGCGCCGGGGGCGGCGGGGGCCGGCGCCGATGCTGCCGATGCCTGCGCTTGGGCCGGCGCAGCGTGCGCCAGCAGCAGGCCGCACGCTAGCAGGGCGGCCAGCCCGTGAGCGCGCGGCGCCACCGAGCGGGTGGAATGCGCCAAAGCCAGATGGGGGGTCATGATCGATTGCCCGATGGTCGCCGTCATTGTTCTTATTGTCTCCATTGTAGGCAGCGGCCCGGGCCTTTGTGTGCGCGACGTGTTGCCGTTCGCGCTAGCGGCGCACCTGGTGACTAGGGCGCTGCCTGCGGCCCTTGCGCGCCGGCCGGCGCATTGCCGAAGATCTCGGCGTAGTAGCGGTAGCCCGCGTCCAGATGCTTGCCCAAGGCAAAGCCCTGGGCCAGCATCGCGTCGAACTCGGCGCGGGCGATCTGCATCACGTAGCTATGCCCGGTCGCCACCAGGCGGCAGGCACCGCTGGCCTGGCGCGCGCTGAACCACTTGCCGGAATCGGCATGGCCGGCGCGATAGGCCTGGCCATCGTGTTCGAGTTGCCAGCCGCCGTCGAGCAGCACCCAGGCATCGGTGGCGCCCGCGCCTGTGCATTGGGTGATGACGGTGCCGGGTTCCACCTCCCACTCGCGGGAATGATCGATGGTCCAGCGCAGTTGCGCGGTGCTCAGGCTGGTGAAGAACGGGGTCTTCCTCAGCAGGTAGAGGTAAGTCTTGGAGGCTTTCATGGATTTGCCTTGGGCGATAGCGGCATCGTCTTGCCGCGCCGGTTGCGCCTCGCCAGCGGCGAGGACAGCCGGCAGCAACGCGGCGCACGCAAGTTGGATCCATCGTTTCATCGTCGTTCCTGCCGGTGAGCAAGGGCCGCGCCGGGCCCGTGCCCGATGCGGGGGGCCAGCGCCTGCGCGCTCGGTTTGCCGATGCCCGTGCCCGCGCCGGTGACGACAATGACTTGTTGATTGGTGCTTTGCATGATGTTCCCCCTTTTACGTCGTGCGTGGCGATGCGTGGCCCCGTGTTGCGCGAGCGATCAGGCCACGCCGCCGTTGGCGCGCAGGATCTGCCCGTTGACCCAGCCGGCATCCGGGCCGGCGAGGAAGGCGACGACGCAGGCGATGTCTTGCGGCTGGCCCAGGCGTTGCAATGGAGGCATCTTGGCGAAGGCCTGGATCTGCTCTTCGGTCTTGCCGTCGAGGAACAGCGAGGTAGCGATCGGGCCCGGGGCCACCGCATTGACCGTGATGTCGCGCCCGCGCAGTTCCTTGGCGAACACGTGCGTGAACGCTTCCACCGCCGCCTTGGTGGCGTTGTAGACGGCATAGCCGGGCATGTTCAGCGCCAGCGTGGTGCTGGAGAAATTGACGATGCGCCCGCCGTCGGCAAGCCGCGCGGCGGCTTCGCGCAGGGTGTTGAAGGTGCCGCGCACGTTGATGTCGAAAGTCTGGTCATAGAGCGCGTCGCTGGTGTCGGCCAGCGGTACCGTCTTGAGCACGCCGGCGTTGTTGACCAGCACGTTCACCTTGCCCAGTTGCTGCTCGGTGATCTCGAACAGGCGGCGCACATCGTCGGCCTTGGACACATCGGCCTGCACTGCGATGGCCGACGCGCCAGCGGCCTTCAGCTCGGCCACGAGGGCATCGGCCTGGGCCGCGCCGGCCGCGTAGTTGATGGCGACGGCGAAACCGTCTTGTGCCAGACGCCTGGCTACGGCGGCGCCGATGCCGCGGGATGCGCCCGTGACGATGGCGACTTGGGTGGGGTTGGCGTTGCGCATGATCCGTTTCCTTTCTGGTGGTGGGTTGGTGAAATGGATCATGGACCATTCCCATGCAAAGATAATTGGTGGAGAATTGATATCATTGCTCCATCTGCATTAACAATACGGCGCCCCTGGGTCTTTCATTGCCCACTCCGGCCCCGTTCAGCTACGCATGGACCGATTCCAGGAAATGCAGGCTTTTGTGCGCATTGCCGAGCGCCAGAGCTTCACCCAGGCCTCCGAAGACCTGGGGATCCCGCGCGCCACCATCACCACCCTGATCAAGCGCATGGAACACCGGCTCGGCGCCCGGCTGCTGGAGCGCACCACCCGCACGGTGCGGCTGACGCACGACGGCGAAGCGCACTACCGGCGCTGCGTGCGCCTGATAGCCGACCTGGAAGAAGCGGAGGGGTCATTCAGGGATACCGCGCCCAAGGGCCTGCTGCGCGTGAACCTGCAGGGGACGCTGGCCCGGCATTTCGTGGTGCCGGTGCTGCCGGATTTCCTGGCGCTCTATCCCGAGCTGGAAATCCATATCGGCGAGGACGACCGGCTGGTCGACCTGGTGCGCGAGGGGGTGGATTGCGTGCTGCGCGCGGGCAACCTGCAGGACTCGTCGATGGTGGGGCGCCGGGTTGCGCTGCTGGAGCAGGTGACCGTGGCCAGCCCGGCCTACCTGGCTCGCTATGGCGAACCGGCGGATCTTGATGCATTGCCGGCGCATCGCGCGGTCAACTACATCTCCAGCGGCACCGGCAAGGCAGTGCCACTGGAATTTACGGTAGCTGGCCGCGTGACGGCCGTGCAACTAGCGGCCGCCATTTCGGTCACTGGCGCCGATCTCTACACCGGCGCCTCGGTGGCCGGGCTGGGGCTGGTCCAGGTGCCGCGCTATCGGGTGGCAAGGGAGCTGCGGGAGGGCCGCTTGCAGGTCGTGCTGGCGGACCTGCCGCCGCCGCCGATGCCGGTGTCCGTGCTGTATTCGCAGAACCGCCAGCTATCGTCGCGGGTGAGGGTGTTCGTGCAATGGCTGCGCAACGTGTTCGAGGCGGGCGCCGAGGGGAACCAGGGCTTGATTCCCCTCGGCGCCTGAGGCGCGCCGGCCGGTTACTTCCGCACGTTGGACGGCAGCACCGAGTTCCGGCTCGCCTGCTTGGCGGATTGGCCCGATTGCGCCGACGGTCCCTTGCCGCCCGATGACGACTTTTGCGATGCAGCCCCGGCTACGCCTACGCCGGCGCAGAGCAGGATGGCCAGCATTGCCGCCGGTGCATTTTTTCGCATGCTCATGATTGACTCCCATTGCGTGGCTGGTCCGCCTCGGGGCGGACCAGCCACTGGTTGGTTCAGGTTCAAATACCTTCAGCCGGCGTCAGCGAGGCCGCGTCCGGGCCGCCCTTGCGCCCGCGATGGCGGTTGACCCAGGCGAACACCACCGGCAGCACCAGCAGCGTCAGCAGCGTGGTGGTCACCATGCCGCCCACGATCACCAGCGCCAGCGGCCGTTGCGCTTCCGAGCCGATGCCGTGCGACAGCGCCGCGGGCAACAGCCCCAGGCCCGCCAGCATGGCCGTCATCACCACCGGGCGCAAGCGCAGCGCGGCGCCTTCGACCACGGCTTCGTGCAGATCCTCGGACTGCGCCAGCCGGTTGACGTAGGAGATCAGGATCACCCCGTCCTGGATCGCGATGCCGAACAGCGACAAGAAGCCGATGCCCGCCGAGATCGATAAGGTCTCTCCCGCGATATGCAGCGCCAGCAAGCCACCGATGGCGGCGAACGGCACGTTCAGCACCACCATCAGCGCATCCTTGAAGTTGCCGAAGGTGCTGTACAGCAGCAGGAAGATCACCAGGATGGTCAGCGGCACGATCACCGCCAGCTTCTTCTGCGCGATCTTCATCTGGTTGAACTGGCCATCCCAGAAGATGCTGTAGCCCGCCGGCAGCGTCACCGCCGCGTTGACCTYGTCCTGCGCCTCGGCCACCGCGCTGCCCAGGTCGCGCCCGCGCACGCCGAACTTGATGGCGATATAGCGTTTGCCGGTCTCGCGGTAGACAAAGAACGGGCCGTCGGTAGCCTCCACCTTGGCCACCATCGACAGCGGAATGCGCTGACCGTCAGGCGTATCCACCAGCAGGCGGCCGATCACGTCCGGGTTGTTGCGTGACTGGTCGTGCAGCCGCACCGAGAGGCCGAAGGTCTTCTCGCCTTCCAGGATGTTGGTCACATTGTCGCCGCCAATCGCGAACTGCACGGCGGACTGGATGTCGCTCACGTTCATGCCGAAGCGCGCGCTCTTCTCGCGGTCCACCGTGATGTTCAGCGTGGGCTGGCCGAGTTCCTTGAAGATGCCAACGTCAGCCAGGCCCGGCACCTTCTTCAGGATGGACTCGACCTCCTTGGCCTTGTCCTGCAGGGTCACCAGGTCGGAGCCGTAGATCTTCACCGAGTTCTCGCCCTTGACCCCGGACAGCGCCTCGTTCACGTTGTCCTGGATGTACTGCGAGAAGTTGTACTCGATGCCCGGGATGCGATCCAGGTGCTTGGACAGGCGTTCCACCACCTGCTGCTTGGTCGCACCCTTGGGCCAGTCGGCCGGGGGCTTGAAGTACAGCGCGTATTCCTGGTTGAACACGCCAGTGGAGTCGGTGCCGTCGTCCGGCCGGCCAATCTGCACCGACACGGTTTTCACCTCGGGCTGCTGGCGGAAGAAGCCGCGCAGGTCGCGCGAGATGGACGCCGAATAGTCGAGATCCACGGTGTTGGGCAGCGTGATGCGCAGCCACAGGTTGTTCTCCTCCAGCGTGGGCAGGAACTCGGTGCCAAGGTAGCGCGAGCTGTACAGCGTGCCGGCCAAGCCGATGAACGCAGCCAGGAACACCAGGCCGGGTTTCTTCAGCAGCTTGCGCAGCAGGGGCTTGTAGGCGCGCAGGATCACCGCGATGAACTTCGGCGAGTGCGGCCGCAGCGAGCCGCGGAACACAAAGGACGTCACCGCCGGCACGAAGGTCAGTGCCAGCACGATCGAGGCCAGCAGCGCGAAGCCCATGGTGAAGGCCATCGGCTTGAAGATGATGCCTTCCACCCCGCCCATGAAGAACAGCGGCGAGTAGGCCACGATGATGATGCCGGTGGAGAAGATCATGGCGCGCTGGACCTCGCTGGTGGCCTTGACGATGCCATCCTCCACGTTGGTCTCGCCCTCCTCCAGGTGGCGCATGATGTTCTCCATCACGATCACCGCCGCGTCCACGATCAGCCCGAAGTCGATCGCCCCTAGCGAGATCAGGTTGGCCGGCACCTTGAAGTGGGCCATGTTGATGAACGACACGCACAGCGCCAGTGGGATCACCGCCGCCACCACCGCTGCGGCGCGGAAGCTGCCGAGGAAGATGAACAGCACGATCAGCACCAGCGAGATGMCGACAAACAGCGCATGCTCGACGGTACCCATGGTGATGTCGAGCAGGTTCTGCCGGTCATAGAACGTCTTGACCTGGATACCCTTGGGCAGCACGTTCTGGTTGATGTCGGCGATCTTGTCGCGCACCCGCGCCAGGACCTCGGTGGCGTTCTCGTCGCGCTTCATCAGCACGATGCCTTCGACGATATCGTCGTACTGGTCGAACTGCACCATGCCCAGGCGCGGCGTGTTGCCCACCCGCACCTCGGCAATATCGCGCACCCGCACCGGCACGCCGCTGGACACCGACACGGTGACGTTGCGGATGTCGTCGAGCGTTTGCAGCAGACCCACGCCGCGCACCACGAACTGCTGCTCGCCGGCCTTCATCAGGCCGCCGCCGGTGTTGGCGTTGGCGTTCGACACCGCATCCACCACCTGCTTGAGCGAGAGCCCATAGGCCTGCAGCTTCTCGGGCGTCGGCACGATCTGGTATTGCTTGACCTTGCCGCCAAAGGCGGTGATGTCGGCCACGCCCGGGACGTGCTTGATTTCCTTGTAGACGTTGTAGTCCTGGTAGGTCTTCAGCGTGGTCACGTCGATGCCGTCGGCCTCGATCCGGTAGCGCAGGATTTCGCCGGTGGCGTCGCCGTCCGGGGACAGGTTGGGCTGCACGCCCGGCGGCAGGTTGGCTTGCGACAGGTAGGTGACGAAGTTCTGGCGGGCCTTGAAGTTATCCACGCCCTCCTTGAACTTGACGGTCACAACCGACAGCCCGAACAGCGAGACCGAGCGGAAGGACTGCACGTCCGGCACGCTGGCCAGCGCGTTCTCCACCGGGATCGTGATCTGCTGCTCGACCTCCACCGTGCTGCGGCCAGGCCACTGCGTAATGGCCTGCACCGTGACCGGCGCCACGCCCGGGTACGCCTGCAGCGGCAGCTGCAGGAAGCTCAGCACGCCGGCCGCCAGCAGGCCAACGGCCAGGAAGACGATCACCAGGCGCCGCTTGAGGATGCTTCTGATAGGCGAGAAGACCATCTCAGGCCTCCTGCTTGAGCAGCATTTCGTTGAGCAGCATGCCGCCCTGCGTCACCACCCGCACCGACGCGCCGGCCGGCACGCCTTCGGTGACCTGGAAGGTGCCATCGCTACGTGGCGTGCCCTGCACGGCCACGCGCTCGATGTGCTTGTCGTCCGGCTGCGTCATCAGGTAGAGCTTGCCCTGGTCCTTGACGATGGCCGATTGCGGCACCACCAGCGCCTGCGCGCTGCCGGTGACGATGCGCGCCGTGGCGTACATCTCCGGCTTGAGCGTGCCATCCGGGTTGGGCACGTCGCAGCGCACTTGCAGGGTGTGCGTATCGGCGTCGACATTGGGCGCGATAAAGCTGACGCGCCCGCGGTAGTGCCGGCCCGGGTAGGCCGGGGTCTCGATCTCGATGACCTGGCCCAGGCGCACGTTCTTGATGTCGTTCTCGTACAGGTTGCCGGTGAACCAGATCGAGCGGGTGTCGATGATGCTCATCAGCGAATCGCCGACGTTAAGGTAGGAGCCGGGGTCCATGTCGCGCTTGACGATGGTGCCGCCGATCGGCGCGCGGATGGTCAGCGTGTCGGAAGCCACGCCGCGCTCGCGGATGCGGGCGATGTCCTCGGTGGTCGCGCCCAGCACGCGCAGCTTGTTCTCGGACGACTGCATGGTCAGGCGGGCATCGTCCACCAGTTCCTTCAGGTCGCTGTTGTTGAGCGTCTTGAAGGCGTTATGCGAGAGCAGGAATTCGTTCTGCGCGGAGATGTACTCGGGCGAGTACAGCTCGGCCAGCGGCTGGCCGGCACGCACCACGGCCCCCTCGAACACCAGGATGCGCTCGACGCGGCCGGCCACGCGGGCCGAGGCCAGCTTGGCCTGCTGCACGTTGTAGGCCAGCTTGCCGGGCGTGGGCGTGTCGACCGTCACGGCTTGCGCGCTGAACACCGCGGACTTGACCGCGTTCGGGTCGAAGCCGCCTTCAGGCAGCGTCAGCAGCGACGGCACGCGGCGCGGTTTCGCCGTCTCGGGCTTGGCGTAGGGCGCGGCCATGCCGGCCTTGCCGGCTCGCTCCGCCTGTTGTGCCCGTTGGGCCTGTTGTGCCTGTTGTGCCTGTTCGGGCTGTTGTGCCAGGGCCCAGTATTTCCCGCCCCAGATACCGCCGGCGAGGACCACCACGAAGCCGGCACCGATCATCAGATTCTTGTTCATAGGTTCAAGGCCTCGCGACCGTCAGAATTTCTCTTGTCCCAGCGCGGCGGCGAGGGTGTAGTACGCCTGGCGCGCATCGGATTCGGCCTGGGTCACGGCCAGCTCGGCATTCTTGAGCGCGGAACTGGCGGTCAGCAGATCGGTGAAATCGGCGTTGTTGTTGGCGTAGTTGGTGAAGGCCATCTTGTAGGCCGTCATGGCCTCCGGCAGTTGCCGCTGGCGCAGGAACTCCGCCTGGTTCACCGACTGGCGCAGGTTGTTGTGCGCGGTATCCACGGCCAGCAGCGTCTGCTGGCGCACCGACTGGTCATTGGCGTCGGACGCCACCTTGTTGGCCACGGCTTCATCCACCCCGTACTTCTCCTTGGTGAAGAAGAACAGCGGGATGATCACGTCGAACTCGATGCCGTAGCTGGCCGGCTTGAAGCCCAGCGGCGGGTTGCTGCCGTTGAAGGTGCCGATGATCTGGAAGTCCGGCAGGTAGGCCTTGCGGGCCAGGCGCACGCCCTTCTCGGCCGCTTCCACCAGGAAGCGTGATGTCCGCACATTGGGATGATCGCGCAGCGCCATGTCTTCCAGCTCGGGCAACGGCGTGGGCGGCAGGCGCGCCGCGCTGGCGTCCGGGCGCAGCTCCAGCGGGAACTCGGGGTTCTTGCCGATCAGCGTGTTGATGGCCTTGAGCGCGTTGTCATGCTGGCGCTCCAGGCCAAACATATCGTTCTGCGCGCTGCTCTGTGCCACTTGGGCGTTGAGGTAGTCCACATAGCCCGCCGCGTTGTTGGCGTAGCGGATGCGTGCCACCTGCTTGACCTGCTCCAGCCGCTTGAGGTTCAGGCGCAGCACATCGAGCTGCGCCTTCTGCGCCAGCGCCTGGAAGTAGGTCGTGCTCAATTGCGCGTAGAGCTGCAGGTACAGGGCGTCGCGCTGCGCGTCGATCGATTCGGCTTGCGTGTTGGCGATATCGGCGGCCAGCGCCTTCTTGCCGGGGAACGGGATCGACTGCGTGAGCGTATAGCTGAAGCTCTCGGCGCGCGCCAGCGCCAGCGGGCTGTTCTTGGGCAGGTTGCCCCAGATAAAGCCCACCTGCGGGTTGTTTGGCGCGGCGATCTGCGGCACCGTGGCCTTGGCCGCCATATAGAGCGAGCGCGCCTGGATCAGTTGCGGGTTGTTGGCGCGCAACTCCTCCGACAGCTCCCACAGCGAGAACCCGGGGCCAACGAGGCCCTTTGTTTTTTCTTCGGCACTGAGCGTGGCCGCCGGCGTGGCGCTCGCGCCGGCGCCGCGCGGCGCCGCCTGATCCCACCCGCTGGCTGGCGCTTTGCCGGCAGCAGGCGCTTTTTGCACAGGCGGAACAAGCGGGACCGGATCGGTATCTCCGCTCAGTTGAACACCCCATGCGACCCGAGCCGAAAAGGCCAGGATGACGGCTGCTCCAACTTTTCTATTAGTTGGTTTTTTAATCATAAACACTCCCATCGCTACTTGTAACAGTTATGACAGGGCAAGCTTTCAATTGCCCTTCCAGAACATTGAAAATGGCTTTCGGAAATTTAGTGGATTACCCGCATGGAGTATTGGGGTAAAGCGTCGAAAATTCCGGATGGAGATGGCGAAATGCGCAATCGAAATCCATCGGATTGCCATGTCCTGTCGCAAGCCGGTCAGTGTGTTTTGACGCGTGTTGGCGCTTGTTCGTGTGCGATTCCCAGCAAAATTGGGGGGCGAAGGAGAAGGCGGCCGGGACTATCTATTTCGCGGTGCGCTTTATATCAGGCGTGCGAAATTAATAGATGCCTGTATTTAAAGGAGACAGAATATCCACATCGAAATAAATTCAGATCGATGGTATTGAGAGTTAAATCAGGTCGAGGATAGATTGAAAGAGGATCCCGCCTTTCCTTGGGCTGTTTTATTCCATGCTAATGCGCCATCTGTTCGCATAGCGGGCACACCCGGATCAACAGGGGCGCGCTTTCCATCTCGGCGAGCGCGTCGCTATCGTCGGAGGCGATGGTGCATTTGCATTTGCATTCGCGCGCCGCGCTTGCGGGCTCGCCGCGGGTGCTTGCCGGCAGGACAGCGTAGCGCACGCCTAGCTGCACGCGCCGCTCCCAGTCGCCTTGCCGATCCAGTTTCAGCAGCCACAAGCGGGCCTGGATCGACCAATGCCTGACGGTTTCGCTTTTGATCCCCAGGCGCCGCGCCGCTTCGGCGACCGACACCTGCTGGGAGGCCAGGTTGAAGAAGGCCTCCGCCTTGTCCTCCAGCCTGAGCCGCGCCATGGGCGTGCCGGTCAGCCGGCTGAAGCGCTGGCGGCAGCCGGCGCAATGAAAGAGCGGCAGGCCGCTGCCATCGATGCCGTCAAAGGTCGACTTGCGGGCGCGGCAACGCGGGCACTGCGGCGGGCGGTGGCTCGCGCTTTGCAGCTTGCGCCACGCGGCCAGCAGGAAGGCGGTCAGGTCGGCATCGGAGGTGCCTGCCGCGCCGCCTGCGCGCACATGGATCAGCGTCGTGGCGCGGCGCTGATCATCCGCATGGGGATACACAGGCGCGCTCGCGCGGCTGGCGGTGGGATCAACCTCGGTTCGCGTGGGTCGTTGCTGCTGAAGTCTGCTCATATCGTCGGCGCGGGTAGATCCGGCCATGACGCCGTGGACCCCGGGGCTGGCGCCCTGGTCGCAAAATCCCGCTAACCCGTGTTCCGGGAGCGATGAAATTGCGCCGATTCTATGAGGATTGGCCGCCGCCGAGTACTGTGATTGATCACAGTAGGCCGGGCGGCGCCGCGCTGCTAGGGCTTGATGATGCCGGCGGACGCGGCCTTGACGACCGCTTCGATGCGGGTGGCCACGCCGAGTTTCAGGCGTGCGTTGTCAATGTGGAAGTCGACCGTGCGCTTGGACAGGCCCAGGATGGTGGCGATCTCGCCCGAGGTCTTGCCCCGTGCCGACCAAACCAGCGCTTCCACTTCGCGCTCGCTGAGTTGCACGGCAGGCAGGGCCGGCCGTGTGCGCGCAACCCGGGCAAGGCGAGCCTCGACAATGCTGGACAATATGTCGAAATCAACCGGTTTGGTCACGTAGTCGTCGGCCCCGAGCCTGCGCCCCCTGAGCTCGGCCTCGCGCTGCGCCAGTGCCGTGAGGAACACGAAGGGCATGTCGGCAAAGCGCGGCGCCAGCGAAGTGATCTTCTCCAGCAGTTCGAAGCCGGTCATCACTGGCATACTCACGTCGCAAAGGACAAGGTCCGGCGTGTCGCGCAGGATGGCGGCAAAACCTTGCTGGCCGTCGTGCGCGATGTTCACGGCAAAGCCCCGCTCGATCAGCTCTTCGGCGATCAGTGCGGCCGTTTCGGCATCGTCCTCGATGCAGAGGATCTTCCGGCGGGCATCGGTCATGCTGGTCCTTGGTGGCGGCAGCGAGCCGCGTCTTGCGGCCCGCCAACGTACAGCGTAGCGAAATTCTGGATAAAAGTCTTATGAATCACTCGATTCGTCCGGCGCCCGCCAGCCGGCGAGTGCGTCGCGGCCTGGGGCGGCGCCTGGTCGGGCTGCCCGATTCAGTGCCCATGCTCAGGCCGATTCGCGTCCGGCTGTCGCTTGTGTTCGTGCTGTTTCTGCTGCTGGTGGTGGGTGTGGGCCTGTTCGGCATCAACCGGCTCAGCAGCTTTCACAGCGTGTCGGCACAGATCAGCGGCCGCTGGCTGCTGAGCAACCGTATCCTGGGCGACCTCAACAATTATATTTCGGACTACCGCGCGTTCGAGGGCGACGCGCTGATCGCGACGACGCGTGCCGACCTGCGCGCGGCCGAGGGCCAGATCAGCCGGCTGGACGATGTGATCAAGGAGGTCGAGGCCCGCTATGGCAAGATCGAGCACGATCCGGCCGAGCTGGCGCTCTACGAGCAGTTCATGACGCAATGGTCGGCTTACCGGCAACTGGTCGACCGCGTGGTCTCGCTGGCCCACCAGAAAGACACGACGCAGGCCGTGGCGCTCTATCGCGGCGAGTCGCGCCGCGCCTTCGAGCAGGCCAATGGCACGCTGGGCGTGCTGACCGAGCGCAACGTCGTCGGCGCCGCGCAGGCAACCGAGCGCGAGGCGGACGCCTATCACGAGGCCCGGCAACTGATTGCCGGCGTCATCCTGGTGTCGGGCTTGCTCGTGATCGCGGCGGTGATCTATCTGGTCAGGGCGGTGTCGAACCCCATTGCGGGGCTGGTCGAGCGCATGCACCGCATCATGGACAACGATCCTCACGTGGAGATCCCCGGGGCCGGGCGCAAGGATGAGATCGGTGAAATCGCCCGCGCCGTGGTGCGCTTTCGCGACAATACGATCGAACTGGAGCGCAGCAAGGCGGCGCTGGCCGCCCAAACCACGATGCTGCTGGACACGCTGGAAAACGAGCGGCGCCTGGCAGTGCTCCAGCGCAATTTCGTCTCGATGGCCTCGCACGAGTTTCGCACGCCGCTCAATGTGATCGACGGCCACGCGCAGCGGCTCATGCGCATGAAGGAGGCGCCGAGCGCCGAAGTCCTCGGCGAGCGCTGCGGGCGGATCCGGGTTGCCGTGCGGCGCATGACCAACCTGATCGACCACCTGCTCGATTCCTCGCAACTGCTGGACGGCGGGCGCCTTGCCACGCTGCAAGGCGTCGACTTCTCACTGACCCTGCTGCTGCACGAAGTCTGCGAGATGCACCGCGAGAGTTCCCCCGCGGCCGTCATCGAGGAGATCATCGACCCGGGCTTGAACGAGATCTTCCATGGCGACGCCAAGCTGCTGTTCCAGGCCTTCAGCAACCTTGTCGGCAACGCGATCAAGTACTCGCCCGCAGGCACCCCGGTCACCGTGCATATTTCCGGCGGCCCCGACATGATGCGCGTGTCCGTGTCCGATCACGGCCTGGGCATCCCGGACAAGGACCGCGAGCATATCTTCGAGCGATTTGTGCGCGGCGGCAATGTCGCCGGCACGGCAGGCGCAGGCGTTGGCCTCTACCTGGTCAGGCTGGCGGTCGACCTGCACCAGGGCGAGGTCGTGGTCACCAGCAAGGAAGGGCAGGGGGCGAGCTTCGTGGTCAGGCTGCCGCGCGCGGCGGCATTGGGCTGAAGGCGTGGGCGGGGCGGCATGGCGGTGCGCAGGTGTGCGTCGCTCGGCCTGATCTGCAGGCACTGGTGCCGGCGTTAGCGCTCCGCGCAGACGCCGGGCGGCGCCTTCAAATGCGACTCGCGCCGGGTGCCGCATCAAGGGCAGGCATTCCGGATCTGGAATAAAAAAAGGGCTTGCTGCTATTTCGATTGCAGCAAACCCTTACTTATACTGACTGGCGGAGTGGACGGGACTCGAACCCGCGACCCCCGGCGTGACAGGCCGGTATTCTAACCAACTGAACTACCACTCCGCAGTGGCTGTGGAACCCGCTTGTTGCGGTTTCCGACGCTCGTGTTGAGGCTGCGCTTGGTGGCGTTGCTCTCGAAACTGGCGTCCCCAAGGGGATTCGAACCCCTGTACTCACCGTGAAAGGGTGATGTCCTAGGCCTCTAGACGATGGGGACTGAGACTTGCTCGCTACGTCATGTACATTTCGTGTCGCGAGGGGCGCGATTATAGCGCCCTTTTTTCGCGATGGGAAGCCCCTGTTTATTCTCCCTCGCAAATCGTCAAACGGCGCGCGCATCGCATAGCCGTATTTGCCAAGACAGGCGGCAGGGGCATGRCCACSCATGCAGTCCATGCGGGATCGCCTGCGTCTCGCGTTGGCTCTCGCACCGACTCTCGACACCACTGCCATGCCGACCCACTCCCATCCAGCCGGCCGCCTGATCGGCCCCACCGCCATCGGCGCCTTCGCGCTGCTGCTGGTGTGGTTCGGCTTTGCCACGCTGCCGGCCGCGGCCGCGCTCATCATCGGCGGCGCGGCGTTCGCGATGACCGGCCGGCGCACGTCCGCGCGCCTTCAATCGGCCTGGTCCCCATGCGCGTCATTGGCGCCGCCGCTCGCGCATGGGGCCGTCGGCGTCGATGCTGCCGCCCGCGCTAAGCGGCCCATCGACGTTGACCGGCCCGTTGACCAGCATGTTGCCTTCCACCACCAAGGGCCCGTGCACGGTGAGCGGGCCGTGAAACACCTTTTGCCGCCCTGCGCCAGGCGGCTGTCCATAGACCGGTGGGCGATTGGCAAACCAGGCCGCGGTCAGCGGGCCGTGCGCAAGGACGCTGCCATCCACGGTCAGCGTGCCATGGACGGTGAGGGGGCCTTCCACCACCAGCGAGCCGCCGATGGTGAGCGGCCCGGATTCCACCGGCTGCCCATGCGCCGCCACGGCTAGCCACAGGGATGCCGCCAGGATTGCGCGGGCCTGCCGGGCAATTTGCGATCTCATGACACCTCCCAAGGTGCGCGGCGCGTTTGCCGCAAGCAACTTCCAACTTAGCGCGCGCGGCGCATAGGTGCAAGCCGCGCTCCGCGCCCTGTTCTTTTGCGGTGCGATCTGCCACCATTGCGCCCCCTTCATTTCACGGCTCCCGATGAGCGCATCTACGTAATGGCTTCCAGCAAAGCACACCACGCCACCGGATGGGCGGCAGGCCTGATCGCCGCCGCGGTGGTCGCCCAGTCCGGTGCCGGCGGCCCGTATCACATGTCCGCGGTGCTTGCCTTTTTCGCGGGCGTGGCCGGCGGCGGCGCGCCCGACTGGCTGGAGGTTGCCTGGTGGTCCAGGTCCCGCCGGCTGTGGATCACGCACCGTACCTGGACGCACTGGGGCATCGCCTGGCTGGCGCTGCTGGTGTTCGCGCACCGCGCCCTGGGCGCGCATGCGCTGGCCGCGCCGGCATTCGGGTTTGCCTGTGGCGGGCTGATGCACTTGCTGGCCGATTGGCCCAACCCACTCGGCGTGCCCTGGATTCTCGGGCGGCATTCGCTGAACTGGTGGAAGAGCGGACGATGCGACCTGCTGGTGGTTGCGGCCTCGTGGATGGGCGCACTGGCGTTGTCGCGCCACGTCTGGTTCCACGGCACGCACGGGCTGGACCTGTTCCAGTACTTGCGGGCCTGGCACCTGCGGGTTTGAATGGCTGGGCGCAAGCGCCCGCACAAAAAAAGAGGCGGCCACAAGGGGCCGCCGATCGGGAATGTCGAGGGAGGCAATTCCCTCACAGAAGGCTAACGGCGCGCCAAAGTGCCAAATGAACCCCACCGACGTGGGGTGATGGCTTCGGCATATCGGGAAGTGGCCGATGGCCGGCTTCAAGCCTCCAGGCAGGTCTGCGCCGTGCCGGGCTGGCTCGCGTCCGCAGCATGCTGCCTTTGCCGGCACACTGCCGCCACCAGTTCGTCATGCGCGGCGTCGAGCCACGCGGTGCGATGGCGCACAGGGTCTCGCGGGGAGAGTGCGTCGACGCTGACCTCGCGCAGGAAGTACTTCACCATGCTGCCCGCGCGCGCGGGCACGGGCAGCATGCCCAGCAGTTGCCGGCGCTGCAGCAGGCCGCGGTCGACGGCATGGCCCAGCGCGGCCCACGCAGTGCGCCCCAGCGCCAGGTAGAGCGCCTGGTCATCCATCTGCCTGAGCGCGCCGAGGAACAGGTTCTCGAACACCCTGCGCAGCATCGGCACCGCCATCAGCTCTTCCAGGTCGCCATCGAAAGCCAGGCCGCGCCGCGTGGTGGCATAGGGCAGCAAGGCCAGCGGCTGCAGCCGCTCGAAACCATCATCCCAAAGCGATACGGCGTCGGGCAGCCCGACCAGTTGCGCGATGCCGAAATGATCCAGCATGCGAATCAGGTTGGGCCGCACGAGCGGGCCGCCAAGTTCCACGCGCCGTTTGTTCTCGCGCTGGATGGTGCGCCCGGGCGCATGCCGCTGCAGCAGGCTCTCGGTCAGCTCCGCCGCCAGCTGCACGTGGGTGTGCCCGGGCGTGGTGCTCACCAATATCAGCCGAGCGCGCTCATGGCTGTGCTCGAACGGCACGTAGCACATCGCGTAGATGCCATCGCGAGCCACCAGCACTGGTTTGTCGATCACGGCCGTTGCCGCTGCGCGCCGGATGCGTGCGCAGTACTCTTCCAGGTAATTCGCCAAAATGTCCCCGCCTCACCACGATTTCTCTCTGGTACAGCCGCCCTGTAACCGGGCTTACCTTTGCTAGCATGGTAGGCGGCGGCCGGGCGGCAGGCAAAGCGGGCGGTGCCGTTTCCTGCCTGTGGCAACACAGGGTGTGTGGGCCAGCGAACCAACCGTGCGGGTACACCATCCCAATGATGGATGGACGCAACCGGGCTACCCGGGCATTCGTGGCGAGTTCATGGCGAATATCGGATCGAAGGTTTGAAGGCGGGCGCGGCGATCAGTGCGCGGCATCGTGCTGGCCAATGGCAGGGCGCGCCGCGGTGCGTGGCCGCGCCGAGGCGATCAGCAGCGCGGCGGTGGCAACAAATGCAGGCAGCGAGAGCAGGCCGAAGATCTTGCCGAAGCTCCATCCCAATCCCAGGATCTGCGCGCCCAGCAGCGCGCCGACGATGCCGCCAAAGCGCCCAATGCCCAGCATCCAGGCCACGCCGGTGGCCCGGCATTGCGTGGGATAGAAGCCGGCGGCCAGCGTGGGCATCGAGGATTGCGCGCCGTTCATGCAGGTGCCGGCGGCAAACACCAGTATGCCGAGCAGGAACACGTCCCCGGCGCCGTGGCCCACTGCATAGACCAGCGCGCCAGTCAGTGCGTAGGTGCCGGCCACGATGCGCCACGGATGGCCGCGGTCCATCAGCCAGCCCACGGTCAGCGTACCGATGCCGCCGCCCAGCGGGAAGAGCGCGGTGATGAGCGCGGCCTTCTCGATGGGGTAGCCCGCGTCGGCGAACAGCGTCGGCAGCCAGCTCGTCAGCAGGTAGAAGATCAGCAGCCCCATGAAGTACGTTGTCCACAGCAACACGGTGCCGGTGCGGAACTGCGGCATCAGGATGGTGCGCAGCGAGGAAGCGCCGGTAGGCGCGGCCTCTTGCACGTGAAAGTGCTCGTCTGCGCGCAGCACGCCCGGGTGCACCTTGGACAACGCGGCGGCGATGCGCGCGTCCGGGGCCTTGCGCGCCACCAGGAAACGCACGGACTCCGGCAGGAAGAGGATCAGCAGCACGGCCAGCAGCAGCGGCGCTACGCCGCCCACCAGCAGGACCGAATGCCAGCCATAGTGCGGAATCAGCCAGGCCGCGGCAAAACCCCCGGCCGAGGAGCCCAGCGTAAAACCGCAGAACATGGCGTTGACCGCCAGCGAGCGGCGCCGCGTGGGCGCGTACTCCGACATCAGCGTGACTGCATTCGGCATGGCCGCGCCCAGGCCAAGGCCGGTCAGGAATCGCAGGACGGTGAGCGCTTCGAGCGAGCTCGAGAAGGCCGATGCCACACTCCAGCCGCCGAAGCACAGCACCGAGCCGACCAGCACGCCCTTGCGGCCAAAGCGGTCGRCCAGCGGCCCCGCCACCAGCGCGCCGGCAGCCAGGCCGAACAAGGCCGCGCTCATCACCGGCCCGAGATGGGCGCGGCTGACGCCCCATTCCTTGGCCAGCATCGGCGCGATAAAACCGATCGCCGCGGTGTCGAAGCCATCGGCCGCGACAATCAGGAAGCACAGGATCAGGATGATCCACTGGAAGCGCGAGAACGGCTGGCTGTCGATGAACTGCTGGACGTCGATGCCGGCGCCGGGATGGCGCGCACGGTCAGGGGAGGCGGCCGGCTGGCCGCTGGTTGGGGGCGTCATGGTGCGGGTCTCCTGCTATGCCGCTCGTTGGCGGCGAATGCTCTGGTTTTCTTGGTATCTCAAGGCGTGCCGCATGGCCGCGCGCGTATTGAGCGGTTTCAATACGGCAGGCCGACGTAGTTCTCCGCCAGCGACATCTGGGCGGCGTGCGAGCCAGTGAGGTAGTCCAGCTCGGCTTGCTGGATGCGCAGCGCGAAGTCATCGGCATCGGGGAAGCGATGCAAGAGCGATGTCATCCACCACGAGAAGCGCTCCGCCTTCCAGACCCGGCACAGGCATTTCTGCGAGTACGCGTCCAGCTCGCTGGCATCGTCGTGCAGGTAGCGCGCGATCAGGCCGTCGGCCAGGTAGAGGACATCGCTGGCGGCCAGGTTCAGTCCCTTGGCGCCGGTCGGTGGCACGATATGCGCGGCGTCGCCTGCCAGGAACAGGTTGCCGAAGCGCATCGGCTCGCACACAAAGCTGCGCAGCGGCGCGATGCTTTTTTCGATGCTCGCGCCCGTCACCAGCGCCTCGGCGGCGCCGGCGTCGAGCCGGCTGCGCAGCTCGTCCCAGAAGCGTTGATCGGACCAGTCCTCGACCCGTTCGTCGGCGCTCACCTGCACGTAATAGCGGCTACGCGTGAGCGAGCGCATGCTGCACAGCGCGAAACCGCGCTCGTGGCTCGCGTAGATGAGTTCATCCGCCACCGGCGGCGTGTCGGCGAGCACGCCGAGCCAGCCGAAGGGATAGACCCGCTCGAAGATGCGCTTGGACGGCTCGGGCACGCTGCGCCGCGTGACGCCATGAAAGCCGTCGCAGCCAGCGATGAAATCGCAGCGCAGTTCGTGCTGCTGGCCGTCCTTGCGATACCGCACCACGGGCGTGGCCGTATCGAAATCGTGCACGCTGACATCTTGCGCGTCGTAGATGGTGACGGCATTGCCGGCTTGCCGGGCAGCCATCAGGTCGCGCGTGACTTCAGTCTGGCCGTAGACCGTGACCGAGCGGCCAATCAACGCGTGGAAGTCGATGTGGTGGCGCTTGCCGCCATAGGACAGTTCGATGCCATGGTGGACCAGGCCGTCGTGCTGCAGCCGCTGCGCCACGCCAGCGCGCTCCAGCGCATCGGCGGTCACGCTTTCAAGGATGCCGGCGCGGATACGGCCAAGGATGTAGTCGGGGCTGCGTTGCTCGACGATAACCGCATCGATGCCCGCTTTTGCGAGTAGCTGCCCGAGCAGCAAGCCGGCGGGGCCGGCGCCGATGATGGCGACTTGTGTGCGCATCGCGTGTCTCCTGGTGCGGGATGGGGATTGTTATTGAACGTAACTATTGAACGTAACAATAGCGGCGCCAGGGACGGGAGGGAATAGACGGAACGAACCATCAACAGGACAAAACGAACATCCGTATCTGGCGTGGAATATGCCGGAATATCCTGTCGATGTTGGGGAAAACCCTAGTTTTTGATTGAATTTGGCTGGAATTGTGATATTTGCCAGTGTGTGCGGCGACGCGTCCGAGGGCGCCATCCGCGCGCGACGGCCTTCACATTCCGTACATGCGCGCCGCGCTTCAACGGCCCGAGCGTTGTTCCTTGCGGCAAGCCTTGCAGATGTGTTCAAGGCCGTCCCGGCGGCGTGTGTCCCGCGCGAAGAATTCGCCGTCAGCCGGCCAGTGCTCTGCGCAGTGGCGGCACAGCTTGAGCAGGCCGATATCGGACATCAGGACGTCGGCGCAGGCAACGTTCGCCCGTGCGGCGCGAGCACGGCGCGCGGGGCTCGTGCGCGGTGCTGGCGTGTCTTGCATGGCGCCTGCGGTGAGGGCGCCGTGGCTCTCGCGCGGCATGGCGGCGTGATCGTACATGGTCTCTCCTTGCCTTCGGAATGGGGAAATGGGGAAATGAGGAAAATGGGCCAGTGATGATTGGGGTGCGCAGCCGGATCCGGCCGCGCCRCTGAAATACCCCGTTACGAAATGGCGTGTGGCCGAGGGTCCGATAGCCCGGTGAATCGGTGGCAGAGCGGTGAGATGCCTGCCCGCGCGCTGTTGTGGCTTACTGGGACAACATGCCCGCGCAGGCCATCAGCAGCCATCYGATGGCGGTACATCCGCCCAGCCAGCCGAGCAGTACCAACGCGATGGTGGACCACTTCATCGGGGCCGCCGCGCTTGTGCGGCAGGAAGCTGGCT